>NZ_JBYTEQ010000041.1:0-737 GCF_058792115.1 Cellulosimicrobium sp. EB106-03-01-XG111 | reverse complement strand
GTGGGGTCGGGGTCGTTGGTTGTTTGAGAACTGCACAGTGGACGCGAGCATCTTTGTAAAGATCAAGACGCACCCTTTTGGGGGTGTGGTTCTTGGTTCTCTGCAGTTTTGTTGTTTTTGTTGAAGTTTTTAAGGGCACAGGGTGGATGCCTTGGCACTAGGAGCCGAAGAAGGACGTGGTAGCCTGCGATAAGCCTCGGGGAGCTGGCAAACGAGCTGTGATCCGAGGGTTTCCGAATGGGGGAACCCCGCACGAGTCATGTCGTGTGACCCGCACCTGAATATATAGGGTGTGTGGAGGGAACGTCGGGAAGTGAAACATCTCAGTACCGACAGGAAGAGATATTCCGTGAGTAGTGGCGAGCGAAAGCGGATGAGGCCAAACCGGGCGCGTGTTCAAGCTGTCAGGCGTTGCGTGTTCGGGGTTGTGGGACCCTTCTGGTGGATCTGACAGTCCGCCGGGGAGTAAGAAAGCCGTGTCATAGTCGAACCGCATTGAAAGGCGGACCACAGACGGTGCGAGTCCGGTAGACGAAATGGTGCGGCCTCCCGAAGGGGATCCCAAGTAGCACGGGGCCCGAGAAATCCCGTGTGAATCCGGCAAGACCACTTGCTAAGCCTAAATACTACCTAGTGACCGATAGCGGACCAGTACCGTGAGGGAAAGGTGAAAAGTACCCCGGGAGGGGAGTGAAATAGTACCTGAAACCGTGTGCCTACAATCCGTTGGAGCCTCC
>NZ_JBYTEQ010000040.1:0-1663 GCF_058792115.1 Cellulosimicrobium sp. EB106-03-01-XG111 | reverse complement strand
GGTGGTGGGCGTTGTTCATTTACGGAGAGTTTGATCCTGGCTCAGGACGAACGCTGGCGGCGTGCTTAACACATGCAAGTCGAACGATGATGCCCAGCTTGCTGGGTGGATTAGTGGCGAACGGGTGAGTAACACGTGAGTAACCTGCCCTTGACTTCGGGATAACTCCGGGAAACCGGGGCTAATACCGGATATGAGCCGTCCTCGCATGGGGGTGGTTGGAAAGTTTTTCGGTCAGGGATGGGCTCGCGGCCTATCAGCTTGTTGGTGGGGTGATGGCCTACCAAGGCGACGACGGGTAGCCGGCCTGAGAGGGCGACCGGCCACACTGGGACTGAGACACGGCCCAGACTCCTACGGGAGGCAGCAGTGGGGAATATTGCACAATGGGCGAAAGCCTGATGCAGCGACGCCGCGTGAGGGATGAAGGCCTTCGGGTTGTAAACCTCTTTCAGCAGGGAAGAAGCGCAAGTGACGGTACCTGCAGAAGAAGCGCCGGCTAACTACGTGCCAGCAGCCGCGGTAATACGTAGGGCGCAAGCGTTGTCCGGAATTATTGGGCGTAAAGAGCTCGTAGGCGGTTTGTCGCGTCTGGTGTGAAAACTCGAGGCTCAACCTCGAGCTTGCATCGGGTACGGGCAGACTAGAGTGCGGTAGGGGAGACTGGAATTCCTGGTGTAGCGGTGGAATGCGCAGATATCAGGAGGAACACCGATGGCGAAGGCAGGTCTCTGGGCCGCAACTGACGCTGAGGAGCGAAAGCATGGGGAGCGAACAGGATTAGATACCCTGGTAGTCCATGCCGTAAACGTTGGGCACTAGGTGTGGGGCTCATTCCACGAGTTCCGTGCCGCAGCAAACGCATTAAGTGCCCCGCCTGGGGAGTACGGCCGCAAGGCTAAAACTCAAAGGAATTGACGGGGGCCCGCACAAGCGGCGGAGCATGCGGATTAATTCGATGCAACGCGAAGAACCTTACCAAGGCTTGACATGCACGGGAAGCCACCAGAGATGGTGGTCTCTTTGGACACTCGTGCACAGGTGGTGCATGGTTGTCGTCAGCTCGTGTCGTGAGATGTTGGGTTAAGTCCCGCAACGAGCGCAACCCTCGTCCCATGTTGCCAGCGGGTTATGCCGGGGACTCATGGGAGACTGCCGGGGTCAACTCGGAGGAAGGTGGGGATGACGTCAAATCATCATGCCCCTTATGTCTTGGGCTTCACGCATGCTACAATGGCCGGTACAAAGGGCTGCGATACCGTAAGGTGGAGCGAATCCCAAAAAGCCGGTCTCAGTTCGGATTGGGGTCTGCAACTCGACCCCATGAAGTCGGAGTCGCTAGTAATCGCAGATCAGCAACGCTGCGGTGAATACGTTCCCGGGCCTTGTACACACCGCCCGTCAAGTCACGAAAGTCGGTAACACCCGAAGCCCATGGCCCAACCGTTCGCGGGGGGAGTGGTCGAAGGTGGGACTGGCGATTGGGACTAAGTCGTAACAAGGTAGCCGTACCGGAAGGTGCGGCTGGATCACCTCCTTTCTAAGGAGCTACCAACCCTCGCTCGCTGGTGTTTGCTGGTGGGTGGGTGGTTCAGGTGCCACGCCATCGCCGTACGTGTGGTGGGTGGTTGCTCATGGGTGGAACATTGACGAAAGAGCTTCT
>NZ_JBYTEQ010000039.1:0-2490 GCF_058792115.1 Cellulosimicrobium sp. EB106-03-01-XG111 | reverse complement strand
GCTGGGGTGACAGCGTGCCTTTTGAAGAATGAGCCTGCGAGTTAGTGCTCAGTGGCGAGGTTAACCCGTGTGGGGAAGCCGTAGCGAAAGCGAGTCCGAACAGGGCGCCCATAGTCGCTGGGTCTAGACCCGAAGCGAAGTGATCTAGCCATGGGCAGGTTGAAGCGCGGGTAAGACCGCGTGGAGGACCGAACCCACCAGGGTTGAAAACCTGGGGGATGACCTGTGGTTAGGGGTGAAAGGCCAATCAAACTTCGTGATAGCTGGTTCTCCCCGAAATGCATTTAGGTGCAGCGTCACGTGTTTCTTGCCGGAGGTAGAGCTACTGGATGGCCGATGGGCCCTACAAGGTTACTGACGTCAGCCAAACTCCGAATGCCGGTAAGTGGAAGCGTGGCAGTGAGACTGCGGGGGATAAGCTCCGTAGTCGAGAGGGAAACAGCCCAGACCACCGGCTAAGGCCCCTAAGCGTGTGCTAAGTGGGAAAGGATGTGGAGTTGCACAGACAACCAGGAGGTTGGCTTAGAAGCAGCCACCCTTGAAAGAGTGCGTAATAGCTCACTGGTCAAGTGATTCCGCGCCGACAATGTAGCGGGGCTCAAGTACACCGCCGAAGCCGTGGCATCTGCGCTCAACTCAGGCCTTCGTGGTCCAGAGGCGCAGGTGGGTAGGGGAGCGTCGTGTGGGCGGTGAAGCCGCGGGGGAACCCAGCGGTGGAGCCCACACGAGTGAGAATGCAGGCATGAGTAGCGAAAGACGGGTGAGAAACCCGTCCGCCGAATGACCAAGGGTTCCAGGGCCAGGTTAATCCGCCCTGGGTAAGTCGGGACCTAAGGCGAGGCCGACAGGCGTAGTCGATGGACAAGGAGTTGATATTCTCCTACCGGCGAAGAACCGCCCATACCGAGCCCGGTGATGCTAACCGTCCAAACCTGCCCATCGACCCTTCGGGGTCACCGGGCAGGGGCGCGCGGGACCCGAACCGGTAGTAGGTAAGCGTATTAACAGGGGTGACGCAGGAAGGTAGCCCGGCGTGGCGATGGTAGACCACGTCCAAGGCTGTAGGCCGTCGGGTAGGCAAATCCGCCCGACATGAAGGCTGAGAGCTGACGGTGAGCGCACAAGCGCGAACTGGGTGATCCTATGCTGCCAAGAAAAGCCTCGGCGCGAGGTTCTAGCCGCCCGTACCCCAAACCGACTCAGGTGGTCAGGTAGAGAATACTAAGGCGATCGAGAGAATCGTGGTTAAGGAACTCGGCAAAATGCCCCCGTAACTTCGGGAGAAGGGGGGCCCGAAGCGTGAACACCCTCGCGGTGGGAGCGTGGACGGCCGCAGAGACCAGGGAGAAGCGACTGTTTACTAAAAACACAGGTCCGTGCGAAGTCGCAAGACGATGTATACGGACTGACGCCTGCCCGGTGCTGGAAGGTTAAGAGGACGGGTCAACCCTTCGGGGTGAAGCTCAGAATTTAAGCCCCAGTAAACGGCGGTGGTAACTATAACCATCCTAAGGTAGCGAAATTCCTTGTCGGGTAAGTTCCGACCTGCACGAATGGCGTAACGACTTCTCCGCTGTCTCAACCGCGAACTCGGCGAAATTGCACTACGAGTAAAGATGCTCGTTACGCGCAGCAGGACGGAAAGACCCCGGGACCTTTACTATAGCTTGGTATTGGTGTTCGGTGCGGCTTGTGTAGGATAGGTGGGAGACTGTGAAGCCCGTACGCCAGTGCGGGTGGAGTCAACGTTGAAATACCACTCTGGCCGCTTCGGATGTCTAACCTCGGTCCGTGATCCGGACCAGGGACAGTGCCTGGTGGGTAGTTTAACTGGGGCGGTTGCCTCCTAAAATGTAACGGAGGCGCTCAAAGGTTCCCTCAGCCTGGTTGGCAATCAGGTGTCGAGTGCAAGTGCACAAGGGAGCTTGACTGTGAGACTGACAGGTCGAGCAGGGACGAAAGTCGGAACTAGTGATCCGGCGGTGGCTTGTGGAAGCGCCGTCGCTCAACGGATAAAAGGTACCCCGGGGATAACAGGCTGATCTTGCCCAAGAGTCCATATCGACGGCATGGTTTGGCACCTCGATGTCGGCTCGTCGCATCCTGGGGCTGGAGTAGGTCCCAAGGGTTGGGCTGTTCGCCCATTAAAGCGGTACGCGAGCTGGGTTTAGAACGTCGTGAGACAGTTCGGTCCCTATCCGCTGCGCGCGCAGGAAACTTGAGAAGGGCTGTCCCTAGTACGAGAGGACCGGGACGGACGAACCTCTGGTGTGCCAGTTGTTCCGCCAGGAGCACCGCTGGTTGGCTACGTTCGGAAGGGATAACCGCTGAAAGCATCTAAGCGGGAAGCCTGCTTCAAGATGAGGTTTCCATACCCTACGGGGTGAGAGGCACCCAGCAGAACACTGGGTCGATAGGCCGGACGTGGAAGCGGGGACGAAAGACCCGTGCAGCTGACCGGTACTAATCAGCCGACAACTTCAACACCAA
>NZ_JBYTEQ010000038.1:0-5058 GCF_058792115.1 Cellulosimicrobium sp. EB106-03-01-XG111 | reverse complement strand
ACACTGTTGAGTTCTCAAACAACCGACACACACCAACTCAGCACCACCCGACCGGGCAGAACCTCGCTTGGGGCAACCCTTCAACCTTACCAGGTCTTCCCCGGCTCCTCAACCCCGGCTGTTCGCCGTGGTCCAGTCACCGTGGTCTTCCTCGTCGCGGGCAGAGAACACTCTACGCCATGCGGTGGAAGGGTTTCGACCCCGGGACCAGCCACCCTCGATCGTTCGAGGCGGTGTCTGTTCCTCCCTGTCGGGCCGACATCCAGAACATTACGCGGCCCCGCGCGACGAGGTCAAGCCGCCCTCCGGTGACCCGGCCCACACGGGGTCATCGCCCGTGGCTCGGCGCCGTATCCGGTGCCACCAGGCATCGCTCCCTCGGGCGTCACCTCGCTGTGCAGGGTCGCCGGGCCGTCGTCGTCTCGCTCCCCCGCGCCTCCCCCGCCCGGCGCCCCGGGCTCAGCCGCTCGTCGCGAGGCGCAGGAGGACCCGGTCCCCCGGTCGGAGCTGCGCTGCGCGGTCGACGTCCCGCTCCCGGAGCACCCCGATGACGGGGTACCCGCCGGTGACGGGACGGTCCGCGAGGAAGACGACGGGACGGCCGTCGGGCGGGATCTGGACCGCGCCGCGCACGAGCCCCTCGGACGCGAGCTCCCCGGGGCGGCGGGGCACCGCCTGCCCGTCGAGTCGCAGCGCCACGCGGTCGCTGTCCGGCGTCACGGTCCGCAGCGCACGCAGCGCGTGCCCCGCGCCGGGGAGGAACCAGTCGGCCCGGGGCCCGGGCAGCACCTCCAGGATCGCACCCGCCCCCTCGCCGGGGCGGGGCTCGCCGGGCGGGAACCGCACGGGGGCCACGTCTCCCCACGGCCACGTGCCCGACGGCGCGTCCCCCACCCCGACGACGTCGCCCGGCTGCAGGGGTTCCGGTCCGAGCCGTGCCAGCACGTCCCGCGAGCGCGACCCGAGGACGGCAGGCGGCAGGAGGCCGCCCCGCACCGCGACGTAGGTCCGGAGCCCGTGCGTCGCCAGGCCGAGGCGGAGGACCGCGCCGTCGGGCACCCGGACGGCCGCGTGCATGCCGACCGGGCTCCCGTCCACGCTCGCGGAGACCGCCGCCCCCGCGAGCGCGACGACCGCCCCGCCGGCGAACCGCACGGCGAGACCACCGAGGGTGACCTCGATCGCCGCCGCTCCGTCCATGTTCCCCACGAGCCGGTTCGCGAGCGCGTACGACGCGCGGTCGGCCGCTCCCGACGGCCCGACGCCGACCGCGGCGAGCCCCGGGCGTCCGGCGTCCTCGACGAGTGCGAGGGGGCCCGTCGCGAGCACCTCCAGGGCGCGCGGGGACGGCGGCGAGGGGGTGGTGGCCCCGTCCTGCGCGTCCTCCGCGTCGGGCCCGGCTGCGCCCGGTTCCTCCGCGTCCCGCCCGTCGGGGTGCGGCCCGTCCGCGCCCACCGCGCTCACGTGGAGCGGGTGCGACGCCCCGCCGTCCCGGGCGACGGCCGCACCGCTGCCCACGACCACGGCCGCGCGGACCGGCACGAACCGTACCCGCGCGCCGGGGGCGACGAGCGCGGGCGGGTCGCGGTCGACGTCGAACATCCGCGCGTCGGTGCGGCCGAGGAGCCGCCAACCGCCCGGGGACTCCCCCGGGTAGACGGCGGTGAGACCGCCCGCGAGCGCCACCGAGCCGGCGGGGACGCGGGTGCGCGGGGTCGCCAGGCGCGGGGCGGCGATCGCGGGATCGACCCCGGAGAGGTAGGTGAAGCCGGGCGCGAACCCGCCGAACGCGGCCTCGTACTCGCGGCCGTGGTGCCGCGCGACGACCTCCTCGACGCTCAGGCCCGCCCAGCGGGCGACGTCGTCCAGGTCGGGTCCGTCGTAGCGCACCGGGATCTCGACGACCTCCCCGGCGCGGGCGGTCGTGCCGGTCGTCGACGCCCGTCGCGTGGCCGCGCGCAGCCAGGCCCGGGCGGCGGGGACGTCCGCGGGCGTCGCGCAGCGCACGAGCACCGTGCGGGCGGCCGGGACGACGTCGACCACGCCGGGCGGCGCGTCGCCCAGGGCCTGGTGCAGGGCGCGCACGGCGGCGAGGTCGGGCAGGTCGGCGAGCAGCGCGGCCTCGCCGAACGCGTGCACCGTCACCCCGCCGTCGATGCCGTCGATGCCGTCCGTGGCGTCGAGGGCGGCGTGGCCGACGACGGCGTTCTCGCGGACCGGCGGCCCGGGAGCGGGCGACCCTCCGGCGGTCACGGCACGGCGTCCGCGCCCGCCGACCCGCCGTGCGCGGTGTCGACGAACGGCCGGACCACGACCCCGGCCTCCTGGAGCGCGGTCCGCAGCGCCCCGAGGAGCCCGACGGCCCCGGGCGTGTCCGAGTGCACGCACACCGAGTCCGCCTCGACGCGCAGCGACGTGCCGTCCGCAGCCTCGACCGTGCCGGTCGTCACGAGCCGGACGACGCGACGGGCGACCTCGTCGCCGTCGTGCACGACGGCGCCCGGCCGGCCACGCGGGACGAGCTCGCCCGTGGGGAGGTAGCCGCGGTCGGCGAAGGCCTCGCGGACCGTGGGCTGGCCCGCGGCGTCCGCGAGCCGCAGCACCGCCGAGCCGGGGAGCCCGACGACGGGCAGCGTGGGGTCGTAGGCGCGCACCGCGTCGACGACGGCCCGGGCCTGCGCCTCGTGGTGGACGATCGCGTTGTAGAGCGCGCCGTGCGGCTTGACGTAGCGCACGCGGTCCCCCGCGAGCCGGGCGAACCCGTCGAGGGCGGCGAGCTGGTAGAGCACCTCGTCGGCGAGCTCGCCGGGGTCCACGTCCATGAACCGTCGTCCGAAGCCCGCCCGGTCCCGGTAGCTCACGTGCGCGCCCACCCGCACCCCGCGCGCGGCGGCGTCCCGCGTCACGGTCCGCATGGTCGTCGCGTCGCCCGCGTGGAAGCCGCACGCGACGTTGGCGCTGGTCACGAGGCCGAGCAGGGCCTGGTCGTCGCCGAGGGTCCAGCGGCCGAAGCCCTCGCCGAGGTCGGCGTTGAGGTCGATGCGCGTCACGCGTCCATCATGCCCGGGACGCGCGCCCGGCGGGCCCGACGGCGAGGACCGTCGCACGAGCACCGCGGTGCCACCGCAAGGTCCTTACCGCGACGTCCCGCCGCAGGGCTGCCGCGGGGCCGGCCGCGCCGCGGGCGGAGGCCACGGGCGTAGATTTCCTGGCATGCCGGACGACACCACCACCGCCACGACGGCCGTGCGCCGCGCGACGACCGCCGACGCCGTCGCCCTCGCGGACCTGGCCGCGCTCACGTTCCCGCTCGCGTGCCCGCCGGGCACGTCGCCCGACGCGATCGCCGAGCACGTCGCGACGCAGCTCTCGCCCGACCGGTTCCGCGCGTGGGCCGCGAGCGCCGCGCACGCGCTGCTGCTCGTCGAGACGGTTGCGTCGCCCGGCACGTCGGCGGGCGCGTCGGCAGGCACCTCGGCAAGCACGTCGGCAGGCGCTTCGGCGGGCGCTTCGGCGGGCACCGCGTCGGGCGCCGGGTCAGGCGCCGGGTCGGACGTCGGGTCGTCCGTGGCCGCGACCGGTCCGCTCGGGTACGCGCTCCTGGCGCGAGGCGTCCCCGACGACCCGGACGTGGCGGCCGCCGTCGGACCGGGCGAGGCGGTGGAGCTGTCGAAGATCTACGTGCACCCCGCCGCGCAGGGCACGGGCGTCGCGAGCGTGCTCATGACCGCGACGACGCGGGCTGCGGCGCTGCTGGGGCCCGGGCTCCCCCTCTGGCTCGGCACGAACGGCCACAACGCGCGCGCCCAGGCCTTCTACCGCAAGCACGGGTTCGCCGTGGTGGGGGGCCGGACGTACGTCGTCGGCGGGGAGACCCATGCGGACGTCGTCATGGCCCTGCCCCGCCGCTGACGGACGGGAGGTCCCGGTCGGGCTCGGCCTGCACCCCGGAGGGCGCCCGACCGGGAGGTCGGTGGGCGGCCCGTGCGGGCCGCGGCTGCTCGGTGGTCGGTCGGTGGTCGGTCGTCGGTCGACCGGTCGTCGACCGGTCGGCGGTGCCTCAGTGGTCGTGCGCGTCCTCGCCGTCGGCGCCGCTTTCGTGGCCGCCCTCGTCGCCGCCCGCGTGGCCGAGGCCGAGGCCGCCGTCGAGCGAGTCGTCGGGGTGGACGGGCAGGAAGACGTGGACGTGGCCCTGGCCGCCGGCGGTCGAGCGCAGGTCGAGCTGGACGGCGGCGAGCCCCCACGTCTCGACGGCGCGCGTGCGCAGGTCGCCCGCGAGGGCGTACAGGTCCGGGGCCGCGGCGGGGTCGGCGCTCGCGGCGAGCCCGACGGCGTCGAGCGCGTCCCCGACGAGCTCGAGCGACGTGAGCATCCCGTTGCGGACGATGTTGTGCTCGGAGGAGCCGCTCGCGAGCGACTCCGTCTCGGCGACGAGGCCGTCGACGGTCGCGCGCCACGCGGTGACGTCCGCCGGGTCCGCGGGGACGGCGCTCGACCCGTCGACGGGGAGCACCGCGTGGAGGCCGTGCAGGACGGGGACGAGCTCGGTCTGGAGGTACCGGGCGTGGTCGATCGAGGCGACGAGGTTCTCGGCGTCGCGCGCCTCCTCGGCCGCCTCGAGCTCCGCGACGCGCGCCGGGTCGACGGCGAAGCCCTCCTCGTCCGGTGCCGCGCCGCCGCGCGTGAGCGCGACGACCGCCGCGACCACGACGGCCACGAGCGCGAGCGCGCCGACGACGAGCAGGACGCGGCGCCAGGGGTCGAGGCCCACGAACCACCGGCGCGCGCGGACGCGCGCCGGTGGCCGGGGTTCGGGGCGGCCGGCACCGCCCCGGTCGGCAGGGCGGGAGCGTGCGGGCGTCGTCGGGCCGTCGGTGCGGCCGGAACCCTTCCGGGCTCCTCCCGCCGGGGTCCGGGTCGTCGGCGTCCGTGCCGAGGTGCGCTGTGCCACCTGTCGCTCCTGTCCTGTGGTCGTCCCGCCGGGTGGGGGGGGGGGGGGGGGGGGGGGGGGGGGGGGGGGGGGGGGGGGGGGGGGGGGGGGGGGGGGGGGGGGGGGGG
>NZ_JBYTEQ010000037.1:0-6263 GCF_058792115.1 Cellulosimicrobium sp. EB106-03-01-XG111 | reverse complement strand
AGTTGGCATCGTCGGCAGCGTCAGATGGGGAGAAGAGACAGCGCCTGGCCCGCGTGGCGCGCGACGCCGCCGGGGGAGCGGGCCGGTGCTCTGCGCGCCGCCGCCCGCGCGGTGCGCGCCGCCGTCGACGAGCTCGGCGACCTGCTGTGCACGACGACCGGACGCCTGCGGGCCGAGGCGCGCGCGTCGGCCGAGGTCGCCGCCGACCTGCTCGACGAGGCCGCCGTCGCGGGTCTCGGCCGGGCCGGGCGGGTGCTCGCGGGCGACCCCGCCGCGCTCGACGTCGTGCGCCGGGAGCCGCGCGGCGTCGTCGCGGTGATCACGCCGTGGAACGACCCCTACCCGGCGGCCGCCGGGCTGCTCGCCGCGGCGCTCGTCACCGGGAACACGGTCGTGCACAAGCCGTCGGAGCGCAGCGACGCTCCGGGCGTGCGCCTCGCCGAGATCGTGGCGGGCGCGCTCCCGCCGGACGTCCTGCGCGTCGTCAGCGGCGACGGCGCGACGGGCGCGGCCGTCGTCGCGCACGACGGCGTCGCCCTGGTCGCGCACGTCGGCTCCACCGCCGCGGGACGGCGCATCGCCGCCGCCGCGGGCGCACGCGGGGCGAAGGTGCTGCTCGAGAACGGCGGCAAGGACCCGTTCGTCGTGGACGCGGGCGTCGACCCGGTCCTCGCCGCGCGGCAGATCGCCACGGGCGCGTTCACCAACGGCGGCCAGCTGTGCACCGCCGTCGAGCGGGCGTACGTCGTCGAGGAGGTCGCGGACGCGGTCGTCGCCGAGCTCGCGCGCCTCGCGGACGAGGTCGTGGTGGGCGACCCGGCCGACGACGCGACGACCATGGGCCCGCTCGTCGACGACGCGCAGCTCGCCGTCGTCGAGGAGCACGTGCAAGGGGCGCTCGCGGCGGGGGCCGAGGTCGTGACGGGCGGCCGGCGGCTCGACCGGGCCGGGTCGTTCTACGCGCCCACGGTGCTCGACCGGTGCCCGGACGACGTGGACCTGCTCACGGTGGAGACGTTCGGCCCCGTGGCGCCGGTCGTGCGCGTCGCCGACTTCGACGAGGGCCTGCGTCGTGCGTCCGCGTCGGCGTACGGGCTGGCGGCGACCGTGCTCACGCCGTCGCTCGCGCACGCGCTGCGCGCGGCGGACGCGCTCGACGTCGGCACGGTCAAGGTCAACGCCGTGTTCGGGGGCGCACCGGGCGGGTCCGCCGACCCGCGGCGCGGCAGCGGCGGCGGCGCCGGGTACGGGCCGGACCTGCTCGACGAGATGACCGTCCGCAAGGCCGTCCACCTCGAGGCGCTGGGGGAGCCGTGAGCCGCCGCGCGAGCGCGACCCTCACGTTCGGCGGGACGGCGACCGCGCTCCTGCGGTTCGGGCGCTTCACGGTGCTCACCGACCCGAACTTCCTGCACCGCGGCCAGTGGGCCTACCTCGGCAAGGGCCTCGCGTCGCGGCGGCGCACCCAGCCCGCGTTCGGCCCGACGGGCCTCCCGCCGCTCGACGCGATCGTCCTGTCCCACCTGCACGGGGACCACTTCGACCGGGTCGCGCGGCGCGGCCTGACGCGGCAGGTGCCGCTCCTCACCACGCCGTCCGCGGCGCGGCGCCTGGCGCGGCACCACTTCGCGACGGTCGGCATGCCGACGGGCACGATCGAGACGTTCCGCTCGGGCAAGGAGACGCTCGACGTGGAGTCGGTCCCGGCCATCCACGCGCGCGGCGTCATGCGCTCGTTGCTGCCGGAGGTCATGGGCACCGTCTACACCCACCGCGTCGACGGCGACCGCCAGACCCAGGTCTACGTCACGGGCGACACGCTCACGGGCGACCACGTCGACGTCGTCGCGGACGCGTTCCCGCACCTCGACTCGGTGGTGGCGCACCTGGGCGGGACGCGCATCCTCGGCCGCACCGTGACGATGGACGACGTGCAGGGCGCGGACCTCGTGCGGCGCGTCGGCGTGCCGCTCGTCGTCCCGGTCCACCACGACGACTACGGCGTGTTCCGCAGCCCGCTGCGCGACTTCCTCGCGCGGTCGCCGGAGCTGCCCGGGGTCGAGATCCGGCCCGTGGCGCGGGGTGCGACGGTCGACCTCCGGGTCGACTGACGGCAGATGCTCGCCGCGGGCGCCCGCCCGCCGACCGACCAGGAACAGCGACCTCCTGGTCGGTTTTCGTGAGCAGCCCGGCCGAACTTTTCGTCTCGATATTTCAACTTCTGACTTGGCAGCAGCGAAAGTCCGACCTAGGGTCGAACGCAGCGCGGGGCCAGGACGGCGCCGCGCGGGCCCCGGTCCCCGGGGCCGTCCACCCATCCGGGTCGACCGATCAGCGGCGATCGTCGAGCAGCGGCATCGAGCACAGGTGCCGCGCTGCTGGTCGGGGACCACGGGCTCCTCGATCTACGTCAAGGAGGACGTTGTGCACAGACCATCCACGAGCCGACGCAGGCTCGCCCGAGGTGCCGCGGCGGCGCTGTCCGCCGCGTTGCTCGTCCCGCTCGCGTTGAGCGGTGCGAGCGCGCACCCCGGCCACGGCGGGGACGAGACCGCCGCCGAGGCCGCGCAGGACGACGCGGCACTCGACTGGAACAACTACGAGAAGGTCTTGCTGAGCAAGGACACCGGCGAGCCGATCGACCTCGCCGTGCTGCCCGACTCGCGGGTCCTGCACACGGCGCGCGACGGCGTCGTCCGCCTCACCGACACCGCGACCGGGCGGACGACGCAGATCGCGAAGCTCGACGTCTACGCCAACTCCGAGGACGGCCTCCAGGGCATCTCCCTCGACCCGGACTTCGAGGAGAACGGGTTCGTCTACCTCGTGTACGCGCCCCGCGTCATGGAGGGCACCTCGCCCACCGGGGTCGAGTACCCCGAGACGACGCCACAGGGCAGCGCGCCGAACTCGCTCCCCGCGGGCGAGGACGAGAGCTACTGGGACCGCTGGCTGGGCTACAACCAGCTCTCGCGGTTCACCTGGGACGCGGAGAGCAGCACGCTCGACCTGGACAGCGAGCGCGCGATCCTCAAGGTCGACGCGCAGCGCGGCCAGTGCTGCCACGTCGGCGCCGACATGGCGTGGGACGCCGAGGGCAACCTCTTCCTGTCCACGGGTGACAACACCCCGGCCGGCGCCCCCGGCGCCGACGGGTACGCCCCGAACAACAACGCGCCCGGCATGAACCCCGGGTTCGACGACCGCCGCAGTGCGGGCAACACGAACGACCTGCGCGGCGCGATCCTGCGGATCAACCCGATCGAGGACATCGCCCCCGGCACGGAGGTCGGGCCCGGCACCACGTACACGATCCCCGAGGGCAACCTCTTCGACGACCCGCAGTACGAGGGGTCCGAGGACCTGGTGCGCGAGGAGATCTACGTGATGGGGGTGCGCAACCCCTTCCGGATCGACTACGACCTCGAGTCCGGCGCGCTCGTCTGGGGTGACTATGGTCCCGACGCGGCCAACGCGAACCCCGACCGCGGCCCGATGGGCTACGTCGAGTGGCAGCTCACGACCGAGCCGATCAACGGCGGCTGGCCCTACTGCCACGGGCCCAACGCGAACTACAACGAGTGGGACTTCGCGACGGGCACGCCCGGCGAGTGGTTCGACTGCGAGGCCGGCGCGAAGAACAACTCCACGTGGAACACCGGTCTGGACGTCGTCCCGCCGGCCACCGCGCCGCAGGTCTACTACGGCGACCGCCCCGGCGACCAGCCGGAGCTGCTCGACCCGCTGGTCGAGCTGGGCGGCGGCGGCCAGGCGCCCATGGGCGGCCCGATCTTCCGCGCCGCCGACTACCCCGACGCGCCGGGCAAGTTCCCCGCGTACTGGGACGGCAAGCCGTTCATGGCGGAGTTCTCCCAGGACTACGTCGTCGCGTTCACGCTCGACGAGCTCTCGTCGGCCGGTGAGGTCACCGCGGTCGAGGACTTCCTGCCCAACGCGCACCTGGAGACGGTGAACCAGCCGATCTGGGACAACGTCATGGACATGGAGTTCGGTCCGGACGGGTCCATGTACGTCCTGGAGTACGGGGACGGCTTCTTCCGCCAGAACCCGGACGCCGGGCTGTACCGGATCACCTACGGGTCGGAGAACAAGACGCCGCGCGCGGCGATCTCCGCCTCCCCGGTGTCGGGCAGCGACGCGCCGCTCGAGGTGACGTTCGACGCCTCGGCGACCACGGACGCGGAGACCCCGAACGAGGGTCTGACCTTCGACTGGGA
Organism: Cellulosimicrobium sp. EB106-03-01-XG111; assembly: GCF_058792115.1. Lineage (NCBI taxonomy): Bacteria > Bacillati > Actinomycetota > Actinomycetes > Micrococcales > Promicromonosporaceae > Cellulosimicrobium > Cellulosimicrobium sp. EB106-03-01-XG111. The sequence goes on along the minus strand of NZ_JBYTEQ010000037.1, from coordinate 2,025 downwards.
CTTCGACGCCGACGGCGAGTACGACGCGCAGGGCGAGACGGTGACGCACACGTTCACCGAGCGCGGGCGGTTCGCGGTGCAGCTGCGCGTCACCGACCCGGAGGGCAACTTCGGCCTCGCGATCCAGCAGGTCACCGTCGGCAACACCGCCCCGGAGATCACGCTGAGCCAGCCCGACGGGGCCGTCTTCGACTGGGGCGACGCCGTCCCGTACACCGTCTCGGTGCAGGACGCCGAGGACGGCGACGAGCCGGTGTGCACCAACATCCAGTACACGTTCGGCCTCGGCCACAACGAGCACGCCCACCCCGAGGTGAGCGGGCGCGCCGCGGTCACCGAGGACGGCTGCGGCTTCACGATCCAGACGAGCCCCGACGCCGTCGAGCACGGCGAGGGAGAGAAGATCTTCGGCACGCTCGTCGTGACGTACACGGACAAGGCCCAGGGTGACGTCCCCGCCATCACCGGCGAGGTCACGCACATCCTCAAGCCGCAGGCGCAGCAGGCCGAGTGGTACGACGCGGCCGAGGGCGTCGAGGTCGTCGAGGACCCGGCGGCGAACGCCGGCCGCTACGTCACCTCGTTCGACGAGGGCGACTCGTTCACGTACCGGCCGCTCGCGCTCGTGCACGCCCCGACGGGCGAGGCCGTCGACGAGGTCACCGTCCGCGGCAGCGGCGAGGGCACCGTCACGCTGAGCTGGCAGGGCGCGGGGGCCGAGGCCACCGAGCCGCTCGCCGACTTCGTCTTCACGGGCGAGGGCTGGCAGGACGTCACGCAGACGCTGAGCAGCGTGCCCGAGGGCGCCGGCTCGGTCGTCGTGACGACCACCGGCGGCGTGGACGTCGACGCGGTGTCGTTCGCCGTGGGCGAGGGCAGCACCGAGCCGGTCGTCGTGCCGGCCGAGCAGGTGTCCATCCAGATGTTCTCGCTCATCCCGTGGGTCAACGAGGCGGGCCTCCCGGCCGTCCTCGAGCGCCTGTCGGAGATCGGCTTCAAGAACATCGAGCCCTTCGGCGGCAACTTCTCCGGCTACACCGCCGAGGAGTTCCGTGCGCTGGCCGACTCCTACGGCCTGAGCGTGAAGTCGTCGCACTACAACGTCGACGAGGCCACGTTCGACGCGACCCTGGACTACGTGGGGACGCTCGGCCAGGAGTACGTCGGCTCGGGCGGCTGGCCCGCGCCGGGGATCGGCACCTACGAGAACACGCTCGCGACGGCCGAGGCCATGAACCGGCTCGGGGAGCGGGCGGTCGACGCCGGCTTCACGAAGTTCTTCGGCCACAACCACGACGGCGAGTTCCGCACGACGTACGAGCACGAGGGGGAGACGCTCTCGGCCTGGGAGATCCTGGTCCGCGAGACGAACCCCGAGTACGTCACGTTCCAGCTCGACGTCGCGTGGGCCGCCCACGCGGGCGTCGACGTCCCGGCGCTCATCGAGCAGTACGGCGACCGGATCGAGCTGCTCCACGTCAAGGACGCCACGGGCCTGAACGCGGGCGGACGCCCGTCGTTCACCAACCTGGGCGAGGGCGAGGTGCCGCTCCAGGAGATCCTCACGGCAGCGCAGGAGGCCGGCGTCGCGTACTACGTCCTCGAGTGGGACCAGGCGCCCGACGGCGAGGACTTCGCGGCCCACGGCTTCGAGTACCTCACCGGCGTCCCCGCCGGCGAGGCCGGGCCCGACGTCACGGCGACCGCGCAGGCGCGCTGCCTCGCGGGCAAGACCTACGTCGCGGTCCGCGCCCTCAACGAGGACGACGTGCCGCTCACGGTGACGCTCGAGACGCCGTACGGCACGAAGACGGTCGAGAACGTCGCCCCGGGCGCGAACGCCTACCAGTCGTTCGCGGTCCGCTCCGGCGAGGTCGAGGCCGGTTCCGCGACGGTCACCGCCACCGACGCCGAGGGGAGGACGGCCACGGTCACGGCCGAGCACGACGCGCTGTCGTGCGGCTGACACCGGCCTGACGCGCAGGAGCGCCGGGGGGGGGGGAAGGCCGAAGGGGACTCCCCCCC
>NZ_JBYTEQ010000036.1:0-6678 GCF_058792115.1 Cellulosimicrobium sp. EB106-03-01-XG111 | reverse complement strand
AACCCTTCACCGAAGGCCCACCCCACACGGGGTGGGCCTTCGGCATTTCCGCATACCCCCACACACCACGACGGACGAGCCGATGCCGGCACGTCCTGGGCCGTCGTCGGCCCGCACGAACGCTCGAACGGGGAGGCGAGAGCGGACGAGCGCTGCTCAGGACCACCCGTACGCGGCCGACCAGCGGACGATCTCGGCGAAGAACCGGGCCCGGGGCTCGGGCGCCGAGAGCGACAGGTCGTGCATGCCGCCGGGAATGCGCACCAGGGTGACGACCCGACCCAGGTGCGAGGCCCGGCGGGCGAGCGGCTCGACGTCGAGCACGATGTCCGCGGCGCGCATGTCCTCGGTCCAGCGCGTGCTGAACAGCGACCTCTCGGCGAGGAGCACGAGGACGGGGCAGTCGATCGCGAGGCCGGCGGCGACGCGGGCGTGGCCGGAGATGATCGCGCGCAGCCATCCCGCCCGGACGGGGAACGACGGGACCGGGCGCCACGCGTCCTCGATGGTCCACGTGCCGTCCTCCCGGTCGCGGAGCGTGCGGGCGTAGTACCCGGGATCGACGTTCGGGAGCGGCGCGCGCGGCTGGAAGCGTGCGAGCTGCCGGATGGCGGGGCCGGAGACGGTGCGCGCGACCGACGACCCCTGGAGCTCCAGCCACGGGCTGTTGAGGACCAGGCCGCGCACGACGCCGGGGTGCCGGTGCGCCCACAGCGCCGCGACGAGGCCGCCGGTCGAGTGCCCCATGAGCATGATCGCGGCGTGCGCGCCGAGGTCCTCCCGGACGACCTCCAGCGCGGCGGCGATGTCGGCGTCGTACTCCTCGAGGTGGTCCGCGTACCCGGGGGTCTGGTGCGGGCGCAGGCTGCGACCGTACTTGCGCAGGTCGACGGCGTAGAAGGCGGCGCCGAGCCCGTGCCAGGTCTGGGCGAGCTCCGTCTGGAAGAAGTAGTCGCTCCAGCCGTGGAGGTAGAGCACCGCGCGCGCGGGGCGCAAGGGCTCCTCCGTCGGCGGGACGTGCCGGACGACCGTGACGACGACGTCGCCCTCGTCGTCGGGCTCCAGCTCGACGGTGCGCTGCTCGAACCCTGCCCCGAGGACGTCGGGCGCCCAGGTCGGCGCCGTCACGGCGTGAGCACCACCTTGCCGAAGTGCTCTCCCGCGGCGAGGCGGGCGAGGCCGTCGCGGGCGCGCGAGAGGGGGAGCACCTGGTCGACGACGGGGCGCACCTCGCTCCGCGCGAGGAACCGCAGGAGCGCGGCGAGGTCGTCGCGCGAGCCCATGGTCACGCCCTGCACGCGGATCTCGTGGAAGAACACGCGCGAGAGCTCGGCGGGCGACGCGTCGCCGCTCGTCGCGCCCGCCACGACGACGGTCCCGCCCGGCCGCACGGACCGCAGCGAGTGGCGCCACGTGGCCTGCCCGACCGTCTCGACGACGACGTCGACGGGTGCGGGCAGCCGGGCGCCGGGCTCGAACGTCGCCGCTGCGCCGAGGCGGGCCGCTCCGGCGCGCTTCGCCGCGGAACGGGACGTCACCCAGGTCTCGAGACCCGCGGCGGTGCCGAGCGCGACGGCCGCCGTCGCGACGCCGCCGCCGGCGCCCTGCACGAGCACGCGGTCCCCGGGGGCGGCCTTACCGGCGGTGAACAGCATGCGGTAGGCGGTGAGCCACGCCGTCGGGACGCACGCGGCCTCGACGAAGGTCAGCTCGGGCGGCTTGGGGACGAGGTTGTGGGTCGGGACGGCGACGCGCTCCGCGAGCGTGCCGGGGTACCGCTCGGACAGCAGGGAACGGCGCTCGGTGGGCCCGACGCCGTGCCCGTCCGCACCGACGACGGCGTGCACCACGACCTCGGAGCCGTCGGGGGCGACGCCCGCGGCGTCGGTCCCGAGGATCATGGGCAGGCGGTCGGCGGGCAGCCCGACGCCGCGCAGCGACCAGAGGTCGTGGTGGTTGAGCGACGCGGCGCGCACGTCGACCGTGGTCCAGTGCTCGCGCGCCTCGGGCTCGGGGCGGTCCCCGACCACGAGGCCGGCCAGGGGGTCGACGGGGTCGGTGCGGTCGGCGTAGGCGGCGAGCATGGGACCAACCTACGGTCCGGTCCGCGCTCCGACCACGGGGCCCGCCCCGGACGTGCCCGCCCGACGTGCGGGTCAGTCCCGCACGCGCGCCCGCTCGCCGAGGAAGTCGGCGACGATCGGTCCGAGCTGGTCGAACTCGATGAGGAAGCCGTCGTGCCCGAAGTCGCTCGTGAGCGTCCGCAAGGGCTCGGCGCCGGGGATGCCGGCGGCGATGCGCGCACAGTCGGCGGGGAGGAACAACCGGTCGGTGTCGACGGCGACGACGAGCGCGTGCGCGGTGATCTGCGCGAGCGCCGCCTCGACGCCGCCGCGGTCGCGCCCGAGGTCGTGCGTGAGCATCGACTCGGTGAGCACGACGTACGAGTTCGCGTCGAACCGGCGCGCGAGCTTGTCGCCGTGGTGGTCGAGGTAGGACTGCACCGCGTAGCGGCCGTCGGTGAACGGGTCCTCGCCGCCCTGCGGAAGCCGACCGAAGCGGTCGTCGAGCTCGCGCGCGGACCGGTAGGTGGCGTGCGCGATCTGCCGGGCGATGCCGAGCCCGACGTGCGGCCCGTCGCCGTCCGCGGCGTCGTAGTAGTCGCCGCCGCGGAAGCCCGGGTCGGCACGCACGGCACCGAGCTGCGGGTGGGCCCAGGCGATCTGGTCGCCCGTGGTCTGGGCGGCGGTCGCGATCGCGGCGAGCGAGACGACGTCGACCCCCGCCTCGGGGCCGAGCAGCGCCCACTCCAGCACGCGGTGCCCGCCCATCGACGCGCCGACGACGAACGCCCACGACGTGATCCCGAGCGTCCGGGCGAGCTCGATCTCGACCGCCACCTGGTCGCGCGTCGTGACGCGCGGGAACCGGCTGCCCCACGGGCGGCCGTCGGGCGCGGTCGAGGCCGGTCCGGTGGTGCCCTGGCAGCCGCCGAGCACGTTGGGCGCGACGACGAACCAGCGGTCGGTGTCGATCGGGGCGCCGGGCCCCACGAGCGACTCCCACCAGCCCGCGGTCACGTGCCCGGGTCCGGCCGGGCCGCTCACGTGCGAGTCGCCGGTGAGGGCGTGCAGCACGAGGACGGCGTTCGACCCGTCGGGCGCGAGCGTGCCCCACGTCTCGTACGCGACCCGGACGTCGGGCAGGCGGGCGCCGGACTCGAGGTCGAACGTGCCGACGTCGGCGAAGCGCCGCCGGCCCACGGGGTCGCCCGGGCGCCACGCCCCGGTCGCCGGGACCGGGGCCTTCACCCGCGCGCGCGACGGCGCGACGCCGTGCGTCGACGAGTCGCCCGGCCGCGCGCCGGAGCGGGCGTCGGGAGCGGGGGAGAGGAGCTCGTCGTTCACCGGGGTCACCGTCGGCCACTGTACGGCCGGGGCGCCCAGGGCGCCCCGGCTGTCCAGATCCGTCATCGTCGCGCCCGTCGCCGGCCGGTCAGGAGCCCAGCGCCGACTTGGCGGCGGTGAACCCGAGCTCGAGGTCGGCGAGGATGTCGTCGACGTGCTCGATGCCGACCGCGAGACGGACCAGGCCCGGTGTCACGCCGGACTTCGCCTGCTCCTCGGGGCTGAGCTGGGCGTGCGTGGTCGAGGCCGGGTGGATGACGAGCGACCGCACGTCGCCGATGTTCGCGACGTTCGAGTGGAGCTGCAGCGCGGAGACGAACGCCTGCCCGGCCTCGCTGCCGCCGTCGAGCTCGAACGCGAGGACCGCGCCCGCGCCGCGCGGCAGGTACTTCTGCGCGTTCGCGTGCCACGGGCTCGAGGGCAGGCCCGCGTAGTGGACGGTCCGGACGTCGTCGCGCGCCTCGAGCCACTCGGCGACCTTCTGCGCGTTGGCGACGTGGCGCTCGACGCGCAGCGAGAGCGTCTCGATGCCCTGCGCGATGAGGAACGCGTTGAACGGCGAGATCGCCGAGCCCAGGTCGCGCAGGAGCTGCACGCGCGCCTTGAGCACGTACGCGAGGTTCGCCCCGAGGATGCCGTCCACCCCGAGGTCGCGCGCGTAGACGAGGCCGTTGTACGACGGGTCGGGCGTGTTGTAGTTCGGGAACCGCTCCGGGTGCGCCGCGTAGTCGAACGTGCCGCCGTCGACGATCACGCCGCCGATCGCCGAGCCGTGGCCGCCGAGGTACTTCGTGGCGGAGTGCACGACGACGTCCGCCCCGTGCTCGAGCGGACGCAGCAGGTAGGGGGTGGCGACCGTGTTGTCGACGACCAGCGGGACGCCGACCTCGTGCGCGACCGCCGCGACGGCCTCGATGTCCAGCACGTCGGCCTGCGGGTTCGGGATCGTCTCGCCGAAGAAGAGCTTGGTGTTCGGGCGGACGGCGTCGCGCCACGCCTGCGGGTCGTGCGGGTCGACGACGAACGTCGTCTCGACCCCGAGCTTGGCGAGCGAGTACTGGAGCAGGTTGTAGGTGCCGCCGTACAGGCTCGGCGACGCGACGACGTGGTCGCCCGCCTCGGCGACGTTGAGGATCGCGAAGGTCGTCGCGGCCTGCCCGGACGCGAGGAGCAGCGCCCCGACGCCGCCCTCGAGCGAGGCGATGCGGTTCTCCACGACCTCCTGCGTCGGGTTGCCGATGCGCGTGTAGATCGGGCCGAGGTCCTTGAGCGCGAAGCGGTCGGCCGCGACCGAGGCGTCCGGGAAGACGAACGACGTCGTCTGGTAGATCGGGAGCGCGCGGGCTCCCGTGGTCGGGTCGGCGGTCTGGCCGGCGTGGACCTGGCGCGTCTCGAAGGACCAGGCGGGGGCGTTGTCGGTGCTCATGGTTGCTCTCCTGCGGGTGGGGTGGGACGGCGGCGCGCGGGTGCACCGGGGCGGGTGCGGCGGGGACGGGGTCGTCGACCGCGGCGAGAGGCGCACGCGGGACGGGATGCCGCGGCGAGGGCGTCGTCGACGACGGCTCGCGGGCAGGCGAACGTGCGCTCGGGTCAGCGACACATTCGACGGGACATGAGGCCGAGGCTAGGCGCGTCGCGGGCGACCCGGTAGTGCCTTCTCACCATGCGAGACCACATTGTGAGAACGTTCCGACCGCTCGGATCGCGCGGAGCGGACCTTCCGGGCAGACTCGTGCGAGTGCTGTCAACGAGACACGCCGAGGAGGGGTTGATGAACCGCGTGACCGGGAGCGCGTCACGCCGCCGCGTCGCCGTGGCGGGAGCCGCCGGAGCGCTCGTGCTCGCGCTCGGCGTCGGCCTCGCGCCGAGCGCCTCGGCGGCGCCGTCGGACGACGACGTGCGCGCCGCGCGCGAGGCCGCTGACGGGGCCTCGCGCGACGTCGCGACGGTCGAGCGCGAGCTGGCGTCCCTGCGCGACCGGCACGCCGCCGCGGTGGCGGCGGTCGAGACGGCGGCGGAGGAGTACGCCGCGGCGCAGGGCGAGCTGGAGGCCGCGGACGCCGAGGTGCGCGACGCCCAGGCGGCGCTCGCGACGGCCCGGTCCGGCGAGTCCGACGCGCGCGCCTCCGTCGGCGCCCTCTTCCGCGCGTCGCGCCAGGGCTCGACGGAGCTCGACGCCCTACGAGCGGTCCTCGACGCGGACGGCGTGGAGCAGGTCGTCGCGCGCGAGAACGCCGAGCGCGTCGCGGGCCGCACCGCCGGTCGGGCGGTCGAGACCCACGCGACGGCGCGCGCCGTCGCGGACACGGCCCGCGCGCGGGCCGACGCGGCGCTCGCGCACCAGGCCGAGGTCGAGGACCGCGCGCGCGACGCGCTGGCCGCCGCGCAAGTCTCCTCCGGGGCGCTCGACGAGGCCGTGCAGGAGTCGGCGGCACGCCGCGAGACGCTGCTCGCCGAGCTCGCGCAGGCGCGGGCCACGAGCGTCGACGTCGAGCGGGAGCGCCAGGACGCGCTCGACGCGCAGGCCGCGAGCGCGCGCGAGAGCGCGGCCCGGGAGCGGGTCGCGCCGCCCGCTGCGGGGACGCCGGCGGCGGCGCCGTCCGCCCCGGCCGCGCCGTCCGCCCCGGCCCCGCAGAGCCCGGCTCCCGCCCCGGCACCGGCTCCGGCCCCCGCTCCGGCGCCGGCGCCGGCTCCCGCCCCAGCGCCTGCCCCGGCTCCGGCGCCTCAGCCCACTCCTGCCCCGCCGCCCGTCGTCACGCCGCCGCCCGGCACGGGCGTCGGGAACGGCGCCCAGGGCCAGGCCGCCGTCGCGTGGGCGCGCACGAAGATCGGCGCGCCGTACGTGTTCGGCGGCACCGGGCCGGGCTACGACTGCTCGGGTCTCACGTCCCGCGCGTGGGCCGCCGCGGGCGTCGACATCACCCGGACGTCGCGCTCGCAGTACCAGCGCGTGCAGAAGATCTCCTACGACCGCCTCCGCCCGGGCGACCTCATCTTCTACGCCAACGACACGTCGAACCCGTCGACCATCCGCCACGTCGCGATGTACACCGGCGGGGGGATGATGATCGAGGCGCGGCAGCCCGGCAGCCCGGTGCACGAGGTCGCGATGCGCTGGGCCGACGCGATGCCGTACGCGGGCCGGCCGTAGCCCCACCGCACGGCGCTCCGCCGCACGACGCCCGTCCGGCCCGGCCCGCGGCGGGCGCGCGAAGCCCGTGACGCACGACCTGTCTCTTATACCCCTCTGCCGCTGCCGACGATGCCCACT
>NZ_JBYTEQ010000035.1:0-11157 GCF_058792115.1 Cellulosimicrobium sp. EB106-03-01-XG111 | reverse complement strand
CCACGGACGCGGCGCCGGTCGACGGCGCGCGCCAGCGCGCCGCGCTGCACTCGTAGACATGTCGCCCCCTGCGATCGACGGCTCGCCGGGGCGCGCCTTCCGCCGGTGCCTTCATGGAAATCAGCGGTACGAGCGTACCGCTCGACGGCCCGGCGTCCCCGTGGAGCGGTGGTGCGCGGGGGGTGAAGGGGACGGAGGCGACGCGCCGAACAGCCGTGCCGCGCAGGGCACCAGCCGTAGGATGCGAGCCGTGGCCGACACCCTGTTCCCCGAGCCCTCACCCGAGCCGCGTGCCGACCGGCGGCACGCGCGCCGTCGTCGTGGGGGCCGGACGGCGCTCGTCGTGCTCGTGTCGCTCCTCGCCGTGCTCGTCCTCGCCGGGGTCGGAGGCGCCTGGTGGTTCCAGCGCCAGCTCGACGGCAACATCGAGAAGCTCGCCGACCCGTTCGAGGGCCTGGAGAACCGTCCTGACCCGGCGCCGAGCGACCCCGAGGTCGCGACGGAGGCCGTGAACTTCCTGGTGCTCGGCTCCGACAGCCGCATCTCGGCCGGCGACCCCTCCCAGTGGGAGGCGGGCGCCCAGCGCACGGACGCGATCATGCTCGTGCACCTGCCGGCCGACCGGCAGACGGCGCAGGTCGTCTCCATCCCGCGCGACGCGTGGGTCCCGATCCCCGGTCACGGGGAGGCGAAGATCAACGCCGCCTTCTCCTACGGCGGTCCCGCCCTCATGATCCAGACGGTCGAGGACCTCACCGGGGTGCGGATCGACCACTTCGCCGTGACCGACTTCGAGTCCTTCACGACTCTCACCGACGCGCTGGGGGGCGTGCAGATCCGCATCCCGGAGGACATCGGCGACGGCAAGAAGGTGTTCTTCGAGGCGGGCGTGCACCAGATGACGGGCGAGGAGGCTCTCACCTACACGCGCCAGCGCCACGGCCTGTCGAACGGTGACTTCGGCCGCGTGCAGCGCCAGCAGAACTGGATGCGCGCGATGCTCGGCAAGATCAACAACAACCGCAACGACGTCGCGATGATGACGCGCTTCTTCACCGCGGTGAGCGAGTCCGTGGCGACCGACGACGGCCTGACCATCGACGAGATGCGGAACCTCTACATGAGCGCGCGCGGGCTGAGCACGAACGACGTCACGTTCATGACCGCCCCCCACTCCGGGACGGGGCGCAGCGCCGACGGGCAGTCGATCGTCGTGCTCGACCGTGCCCGGTTCGACCCCCTCATGGCGTCGATCGCGAACGACTCCGTCGGCGACTACCTCGTCCAGAACGCCGAGGCGCTCGAGGTCCTGCCGCCGACCGTGAAGTGACCGGGCGCCCGTGACCCACGGCTCGAGCAGCCCGCAGCGCAGCGTCCTCGTCCACGGGAGCTGCGTCACCCGGGACGCGTTCGCGCTGCCGGGGGAGACGCGCTTCCGCCTCGCCGACTACTACGCACGCAGCTCGCTGGCGTCCGCGTTCGCGGCCGGCGGTCTGGACGGCGTGGACCTCGCCCGCGTCGAGTCGTCGTTCCAGCGCCGCATGGTCGAGCGGGACCAGTCCAAGACCTTCGCCACGGAGCTGGTGACCACGGACGCGGACGTCGTCGTGCTCGACCTCGTCGACGAGCAGTACGACCTCGTCGTCGGGTCGGACGGCGGTGTGGCGACCCGCTCCATGGAGTTCCTGCGGGCCGGCGGCGACGGCGCGGAGGGGACTCGCGTCGCGTCCGGGTCGCCCGAGTTCCTGGTGCGGTGGGAGGCCGGGTGGGCGACGCTCGTCAGGACGGCGCTCCGGCACGACCGCCTGGCTCGGGTGATCGTGCACGAGGCGTACTGGGCGCGGGGCGACGCGGCCGGCGGGGCGTTCGACCAGCAGCGCGTCGAGTCGGCGAACCGCACGCTCACCTATCTCTACGCGCGCATGCGCAAGGACCTGCCCGAGGCGCGCTTCCTCCGCGTACCGGACCGGCTCGTGGTCGGCGACCTGTCCCACCGGTGGGGGGCGTCGCCCGTCCACTACGTGGAGGGCTACTACCGCGCGTTCCTCGACCTCCTCGACGAGGCGACCCGCGCCGACGTCTGACACGCCACCGACGGACCGTCGGCCCCCGGGCGAACGAGCGCCGGGACCCCGCGGGGTCGGGTGCTCGAGGGTCAGACGGCGCCGTCGAGGACGACGACGCCGTCCTTGAACGCCATGTCGCTCACCCGCGCACCCGGGGTGCGTGCCTGGAGGAGGAGCTGGACGTCGAGCGCGACGCGCGCGTCCGGGAGCACCCGCACGGACCTGGCGGGGAGGCCCTTCGCCGCGACGACGGACTCGATCCGGCTCGCGGCGAGACCGAGGAGCTTGTGCGCGGGCAGGCCGCCGGCGCTCGCGTCGACGGAGATCGTCGCGACGCCGTCCTGGACGTCGACCACCCGCAGCGTGGCCCGGACCGTCGGCGCGAGACGCGTCGCGAGCCGGAGCGGCGCGGGCAGGCGCTTCACCTGGCGCGGGTCGGCGACGACCTCGAGCGCGTCCCCGCGTCCCGACACGGACGTGACGAAGGACGGGAGCTCGCGGTCCATGAGGCCCAGCAGGTGGAGCGTCTCGGCGAGGGTCAGTTCCTGGTGCACGGCGCACACCCTAGCGGACGCCTGGGACGACAGGGACTTTCCGGATGTCCGCCACTTCCGGGACGTCTCGGGCACGCGATCGTGACGGGGGTCTCCGCCCGCGCCCTTTCCTTACCCAAGGTAATGAGTTAGGGTAATTATCATGCCTGCTGCGGACCTCACTGCTCCCACCCGGAACCAGTACCGGCCCGCGACGCTCGGCGGCGACCTGCGGGTCGCGCTCACCCGGATCTCCCGGCGGCTGCGTGCCCAGCGCGGCGAGGCGGACCTCCCCGAGGGGCGGTTCGGCGTCCTCACCGTCCTGCACAAGCACGGCGCCATGTCGCCCAGCGAGCTCGCGGAGCACGAGCGCGTCCGGCCGCCGTCGATGACCCGTGCCGTCAACGCCCTCGTCGAGATGGGCCTCGTCGAGAAGGGGGAGCACGCGAGCGACCGCCGTCAGGTCGTCGTGCGCCTCACGGACGCCGGCGTGCGCGAGGTCAAGGAGACGCGGCGCCGCCGGGACGCGTGGCTCACGCAGCAGCTGACCTCCCTCACCCCTGACGAAAGAGAGACCTTGGCCCGCGCCAGTGAGCTGTTGACCCGGATCGCCGCCCGATGAGCACCACGTTCTCCTCCCTCCAGTACTTCAACTACCGCGTCTGGTTCGGCGCCGCGCTCGTCGCGAACGTCGGCACCTGGATGCAGCGCGTCGCGCAGGACTGGCTCGTCCTCAGCGACCTCACCGACAACTCCGGCGTCGCCGTCGGCGTCGTCACCGCGCTGCAGTTCGCGCCCGTGCTCGCCCTGTCCGCGTGGGCGGGGTTGCTCGCCGACCGCCTCCCGCGCCGTCGGCTCCTCATGGCCACCCAGGGCGCGATGGGACTGCTCGCGCTCGGCCTGGGCGCGCTCGTGCTGTCCGGGAACGTCGAGCTGTGGCACGTCTACGTCTTCGCCGGCCTGCTCGGCGTCGTCTCGGCGTTCGACAACCCCGTGCGCCAGACGTTCGTCGCCGAGATGGTGCCCGCCGACAAGCTCTCCAACGCCGTCGGGCTCAACAGCGCGTCGTTCAACGCGGCGCGCCTCGTGGGCCCGGGCGTCGCCGGGCTGCTCATCGCGGCCGTCGGTTCCGGCTGGCTCTTCATCATCAACGGCGTGACGTTCGGCGCGACGATCCTCGCGCTGATGTACATGCGCACGCGCGAGCTCCACGTGCTGCCGAGCGCGCCACGCGAGAAGGGTCAGATCCGCGAGGGCATCCGGTACGTGCGCGGGCGGACGGACATCATCGTCATCATGGTCGTCGTCGGCGTCGTGTCGACGTTCGGGCTCAACTTCCAGCTCACGTCCGCGATGATGGCGAAGGTCGAGTTCGGCATGGGGCCGGGGGAGTACGGGATCCTGGGGTCCATCCTCGCGATCGGCTCGCTCACCGGGGCCCTGCTCGCCGCACGCCGGGAGCGCCCGCGCGTCCGGCTCGTCATCGGGTCCGCGTTCGGGTTCGCCGTCGCCACGGGGGTCATGGCCCTCATGCCCACGTACGCGACCTTCGCCGTCGCGTGCATCCCCGTGGGGCTCGCGTCGCTCACCATGATGACCGCGGCCAACTCGACCATCCAGATGTCCGTGGACCCCGTCATGCGCGGGCGCGTCATGTCGCTCTACATGATCGTGTTCCTCGGTGCGACGCCCGTCGGCTCCCCGCTCGTCGGGTGGATCGCCGAGGCGTGGGGCCCGCGCTGGGCGATCGGCGTCGGGTCGATCACCGCCGCGCTCGTCGCCGTGGGTGCCGCCGTCTGGGCCGTGCGCAACTGGCACCTCGAGGTCCGCTACCGCGTCCTCCAGCGCCCGCACCTCGTGGTGCGCTACCTCGACGCCGGCACGCCGACCGACCGCTCCGCACGCGCCGAGGCGCGGCGGCGGATCGAGGCCGAGGACGCGCAGGAGGCCGCCCGGGCGGCCTGACGCCGCTCCTCCCACCGAGTCACGAGGCCGGTGCCGCCCTGGAGGACAGGGTGGCACCGGCCTCGTGCTCGACGGGGACCTCGGCCGTGCTCGTCAGGCGAGGTGGTCGACGACGTGGTCCACGCACGCGGTGAGGGCGCGGACGTCGTCGGGCTCGATCGCCGGGAACATCGCGACGCGCAGCTGGTTGCGGCCGAGCTTGCGGTACGGGAAGACGTCGAGCACGCCGTTCTCGCGCAGCGCGGCCACGACGGCCGTCGCGTCGACGGTGTCGTCCAGGTCGATCGTGCCGACGACCGTCGACCGCTCTGCCGGGTTCGCGACGAAGGGTGTCGCCCACTCGCGCGAGTCCGCCCAGCCGTAGAGGTGCGCGGCCGACTCGGCGGACCGGGCGGCGGCCCACTCCAGGCCCCCGTTGCCCAGGAGCCACTCCACCTGCTCGGCGAGCATGACGAGCGTCGCGATCGCGGGCGTGTTGAGCGTCTGGTCCTGGCGCGAGTTCGCCGCCGCCGTGCGCAGCGACAGCGACTCCGGGACCCAGCGGGTGCCGCTGCTCTCGACCTCCTCCGCGCGTGCGAGCGCGTCGGGCGAGCACAGCGCGAGCCACAGGCCGCCGTCGGACCCGAAGACCTTCTGCGGGGCGAAGTAGTAGACGTCGGTCTCCGCGACGTCCACGGGGATCGCGCCCGCGCCGGACGTGGCGTCCACGAGCGTGAGCGCGCCGCGCTCGCGCGAGCCGGGGACGCGGCGCACGGGCGCCATCGCGCCGGTCGAGGTCTCGTTGTGCGGCCAGGCGTGCACGTCGACGTCGTCCGCGGGCTCCGGGAGCGCGACGGTCCCCGCGGGGGTCGAGATCACCTGGGACGGCTCGAGGAACGGCGCGGCGGTCGTCGCGGCGGCGAACTTCGCGCCGAACTCGCCGAATGCCGCGTGCTGCGCCTTCGAGCGGACGAGGCACGCGGTCGCGACGTCCCAGAACGTCGTGGAGCCGCCGTTGCCCAGCACGACCTCGTAGCCGTCCGGCAGCGCGAACAGCGTGGCCAGGCCCTCGCGCGTGCGGCGCACCAGGGACCGGACGGGCGCCTGCCGGTGGGACGTCCCCAGCAGGGAGGTCCCGGCGTCGGACAGCGCCCGGACCTGCGCGGCGCGGACCTTGGACGGCCCGGACCCGAAGCGGCCGTCTGCCGGCAGGAGGTCCGAGGGGATCGTGATCGAGGTGTTCGCGAGATCGGGCACGGCGTCACCCTACGCGCGCGCGGCGCGCGCAGGGAGCCTCGTCCACAGGCCGTGCGTCGCCGCACGTTCCGCGGCGGGGGCCGCGAGGAGGTGCGCGCGGCGACGCGCCACGGGCGCCTCCGGACGGCACCGCGGCCGGGTCACGGGCTCACCATAGACTGACCCCAGCGGCCCGCCGGTGCGGGCAGGCGCCCCGTGGCAGCGACGACCGGGCGCCCCGAGCCGACGAGCGACTGGGAGCGTGACGTGACCGATCTGATCGATACCACCGAGATGTATCTGAAGACGATCTACGAGCTCGTGGAAGAGGGCATCGTCCCGCTGCGCGCGCGCATCGCGGAGCGCCTCGGGCACTCGGGGCCCACGGTGTCGCAGACGGTCGCGCGCATGGAGCGCGACGGGCTCGTCGTCGTCACGGGCGACCGCCACCTCGAGCTCACGCCCGCGGGCCACGAGAAGGCGACGCGGGTCATGCGCAAGCACCGGCTCGCCGAGCGGCTCCTCACGGACGTCATCAAGCTCGACTGGGAGTACGTGCACACCGAGGCGTGCCGCTGGGAGCACGTGATGAGCGAGCTCGTCGAGGAGCGGCTCCTCGGGCTGCTCGACCACCCGCACTTCGACCCGTACGGCAACCCCATCCCGGGCCTGCCGGAGCTCGGGGAGCAGCTCGAGGAGGTCGACTTCCTCGACGGCGTCGTCTCGCTCCCCGTCCACCTCGCCCAGCACGGCCTCGGCGGGGGCGAGGTGCGTGTCGTGCTCCAGCGGATCGCCGAGCCGGTCCAGGTCGACGTCGAGCTCCTCGCGCGGTTCGCCCAGGCCGGGGTGCTGCCGCGCCGCACGCTCGTCGTGCGTCCCGCACCGGCCGGCGGGGTCACCGTGCAGGGGGAGGGCGTGCCGGTGGTCCTCGACCTGCCCGACGACGTCGCGCGCCACCTCTTCGTCGCCCGCGGATAGCCGTCCGTTCACCGGCCGGAGCGCCGTGACCAGCGGCGATGCGAGTGGCGGCGTCCCGTCGTAATGGGAACGTGACTTTTGCCGAGGGGTCCTGTACGGTCGTCCTGCTCCGTCGGGATACCCATCTGGCGGAGTCCTCGCGCGGAACGCCTAACCCTGTCACCGCGAGAGGTCCACGACGACCCGATGACAGGGACGGGGGACCCACTTCCGGGTGCTGGAGACAGCGCCCTTGGGGTGAAGCCCGACGGACTCCGGTCCGTCAGGCCGGGTGACTCTTCCACCCGAACCCGACAGCTGACCTCGCAGGCGTCCAGGAGAGGCAACAGTGACCGTGAGCACGACTCGCGCCCGCCACCGCGCGGCGCGGCGTCCCGTGACGCCACTCAGCACCATCGCCCAGGCCGCATCGGACCAGATGTCGAGCGTCGGTCGTCGTACCGCCGTCGTCGCCGCGTCCTCCGGCCTCATCGTCTCGATGATCGGCGCCGCCGCCCCCGCGACGGCCGCCCCGGTCGACAACGAGTCCGGCAAGCTCAACGCCGTCGACCTCAGCGCCCTCACCGCGCAGGCCCGCCAGGCCCTCGAGGCCGCACCGGCAGTGACCGTCGCGGCCGACGCGGCGTTCACCATCGAGGAGGCCCCGGTCACCGTGACCCCGGCCCCCGAGCCGGAGCCGGAGCCCGAGCCGGAGCCCGTCCGCACCACGCAGACGAGCCGCACGCAGGAGCGCCAGTCCACGCAGTCGTCCTCGTCCGACGAGGCCCAGGCGCCGGCCCAGCAGGAGGCGTCCGTCGGCGCCCCCGCGTCGGCCTACGGCTCGTCGATCGTCTCGATCGCGGCCCGCTACGTGGGTGTCCCGTACGTCTACGGCGGCACCACCCCCGACGGCTTCGACTGCTCGGGCTTCACCAGCTACGTCTACGCCCAGGTCGGCATCAACCTGCCGCGCACGTCGGGCGCCCAGGGCTCGGTCGGCACCAAGGTGTCGCGCGACCAGGCGCAGCCGGGCGACCTCATCTGGACGCCGGGCCACATCGCCATCTACGCGGGCGACAACATGATGATCGACGCCCCGCGCCCCGGGAAGTCGGTCCAGTTCCGCCAGATCTGGCAGTCGAACCCCACCTTCATCCGCGTGGCCTGATCGCTCACCCGATCAGGACCCCCGCGGTCACTGGCTGGACGAACCCCGTCCGCTCGCACTTAGCGCGAGCGGGCGGGGTTCGTGGCATTCTTGACGTGTTCGTGACTCGTGGCAGACGGACGGCCGGGCCTGGTCTCGGCTAGGTTGGTCGTCCGATGGCACCGGGCCGTCGAGAGGAGAGTCGCTCATGACCCGCACGGAATCCGTCCTCGTCGGTGTCGACGGCTCGGCGCCGAGCCTCCACGCCCTGGACTGGGCCGCGGCGTACGCGCTGCGCGTGGGGTGGCCGCTCCACATCGTGTGCACCTACTCGCTGCCGTCGTTCACGGCGGCGTCGCTCGACGGCGGCTACGCGGCCCTCGACGACTCCGCCATCCAGGAGGGGGCGCGCGCCGTCCTCGAGGAGGCCCGCGCCCGCGCCGAGGGGGCCGGCGTCCGCACGACGGCGACCGTCACGACGGGCGACGCCGCCGGGGTGCTCGTGGAGATGTCGCGCGAGCACGCGCTCGTCGTCGTCGGTACCCGCGGCCGCGGCGGCTTCACCGAGCGGCTGCTCGGCACGGTCTCCTCCGCGCTGCCCGCGCACGCGCACTGCCCGACCGTCGTCGTGCCGTACCGCGTGGGCGGCAAGGACGACGAGGGCGGCGCCCAGGAGCTGCCGCCGGTGCGGGACCTGCGCCGGATCGTCGTCGGGGTGGACGGGTCGCCGTCCGCCGAGATCGCGCTGCGGCACGCGATCCGTCAGGCCCGCGCGTGGGACGCCGAGCTCGTCGCCGTCGCCGGCGTCCCGGTCGGTGCCGGTGCGGGCCTCCTCGCGTGGTTGCCCGCGTCGATCGACCACGAGCAGGTGCTGGCGGACGTCACCGAAGGGCTCAACGTCATCATCGACCGCCACGAGGCGGAGCACCCCGGGCTCACGATCAAGCGCATCGTGCTCGACGGCACGGGCGCCGAGCTCCTCACGGAGTTCTCCACGGCGTCCGACCTCATCGTCGTGGGCTCGCGCGGGCGTGGCGGGTTCCGCGGTCTGCTGCTGGGCTCCACGAGCCAGGCGGTCCTGCACCACTCCGCGTGCCCCGTCATGGTCGTGACCAAGAAGTGCGAGGACGACGAGCCGACGACCCAGGAGCGCTGAGCCGCCGGCACGCCTGAGCACCACGGCGCGTGGTGCCCGGGCGCGCGGTCAGCTCCGGTTGCGGTACAGCCGCATGGTGATCGGCGCGAGGATCGCGGTGAGCACGACGGACGCCACGAGGACCCACACGATCCCCTCCGTCGCGGGCTCGCCCGCCATGAGCCCGCGCACCGCGGTGACGAGGTGCGTGACCGGGTTGACGTCGACGAAGCGCTGGAGCACGACGGGCATCGTCGACGGGTCGACGAAGATGTTCGACGCGAACGTGAGCGGCATGAGCACGAGCATCGACGTGCCCATGACGGCGTTGGGGGAGCGCAGCACGAGCCCGAGCGCCGTGAACACCCAGCTCAGCGCGAACGCGAACACGAGCAGCAGCACGATCCCCAGGACCACGCCGACGACGCCGCCCGGCGGGCGGAAGCCCAGCACGAGGCCGAGCGCGAGGGTCACGACCGACGCGATCGTGTACCGCACGGTGTCGCCGAGCAGCGCGCCGACGATCGGCGCGGGCCGCCACACGGGCAGCGACCGGAACCGGTCGAACACGCCCTTGCTGATGTCCGTGTTCATCGTGTAGCCGGTGTAGATCGTCGTGAAGAGCACCGCCTGCACGAGGATGCCGGGGAGCAGGAACTGCAGGTAGCTCTGCACGTCGCCGGCGAGCGCGCCGCCGAACAGGTACGTGAACATCAGCGTGAAGATGATCGGCGAGACCGTGACGTCGAACAGCTGCTCGGGCACGTGCTTGATCTTGAGCAGCGCGCGCCACGTGTACGTCAGGGTCGCCGAGACGGGCGACGGCCGGTCCGGTCGCCGCTCGAGCGCGACCGCCGCCCGCAGCGCGTTCGCCTCGGGCGCGCGCAGCTCCGCGGCGGTGGTCGTGGGGTCCGCGGCCATCAGGCCACCTCCTCGATCGTCTCGTCGTCGTCCATGGGCTGGCCGGTGAGCGCGAGGAACACCTCGTCGAGGCTCGGCTGGCCCAGCGTGAACTCGGGCACCGCGATCCCCTCGTCGCCGAGGGCGGGCAGGATCCGCGCGACGTCCGCCGCGCCGTCGTCGGGCACGCGCGCGGTGAAGGCGTACGGGTCGTTCGCGAGCGTGATGTCGGTGCCGAGGAGCGCGCCCACGACCTCCGCGGCCCGGCCCCGCTGCGTCGCGTCCGCGAGGCGCAGGTGGACCGCGCCCTCGCCCACCGACCGCTTGAGCTCGGTCGCGGTGCCCTCCGCGATGACCTTGCCGTGGTCGATCACGGCGATGCGGTCGGCGAGCTGGTCCGCCTCCTCGAGGTACTGGGTCGTGAGCAGCACGGTCGCGCCGTCCGCGACGAGCACGCGCACGATGTCCCACACCTGGTTGCGGCTGCGCGGGTCGAGGCCGGTGGTCGGCTCGTCGAGGAAGATGACGCGCGGGCTCATGACGAGGCTCGCCGCGAGGTCGATCCGCCGCCGCATGCCGCCCGAGTACGTCTTCACCTGGCGGTCGCCCGCGTCCCCGAGCCCGAACGCGTCGAGGAGCTCGGCGGAGCGACCGCGCGCCGTGCCGCCGAGGAACCCGTACAGCCGCGCGAGCATCACGAGGTTCTCCGTGCCCGTGAGGTCCTCGTCCACGGACGCGTACTGCCCGGTGAGCCCGACGACGGACCGCACCTTGTCGGCGTCGTGCACGACGTCGTGGCCGAGCACGCGTGCCGTGCCCGCGTCGGGGCGCAGGAGCGTCGCGAGCATGCGGACGGCGGTCGTCTTGCCCGCGCCGTTCGGCCCGAGGACGCCGAACACGGTGCCCTCCGGGATGAGGAGGTCGATGCCGTCGACCGCCTTGGTCACCGACTTCCCGGTCGTGAAGTGCTTGACGAGGCCGCGTGCCTCGACGGCGAGGTCGCCGCGTGCAGGTTCGGTCATGTCCCCTCCTGGCCGTTGCCGACGGGCCGCCCGGAACCTCCGGGTCACCCACGCACCCACCGACCGCCCGGGTCGGCAGAACTCATCGGTCGCGCACGTCCTCCATCGTGCGCCGAGAAGGGCACGAAAAACCAGGACGAGACGGTGCTGCCTCATCGGGCGCCCGAAAGTCGAACAGGCGGTCGTGGGGGGGGGGGGGGGGGGGGGGGGGGGAGAA
>NZ_JBYTEQ010000034.1:0-23268 GCF_058792115.1 Cellulosimicrobium sp. EB106-03-01-XG111 | reverse complement strand
CCCCCCCCCCCCCCCCCCCCCCCCCCCCCCCCCCCCCCCCCCCCCCCCCCCCCCCCCCCCCCCCCCCCCCCCCCACCACGGACGGGTCGCGCGCCGGGAGAGCCCGTCTCCCCGGCGCGCGGCCGACGCACCACCGCCGGCTTGCCGACGTCGCCGGCGTCCTGAGGCGCCCCGGGGCCTGGCAGCCCCGTCGCCACCGCTGCACGGAAGGTCACCCATGACTACCGCCGTCCCCGACGGTCGGCCCGTCGTCGAGATGACCGGGATCTCGATCGAGTTCCCGGGCGTCAAGGCGCTCGACGGAGTCGACCTCACGCTCCGGCCCGGAGAGGTCCACGCCCTCATGGGCGAGAACGGCGCCGGCAAGTCGACGCTCATCAAGGCGCTCACCGGCGTCTACTCGATCGACTCCGGTCGCATCCTCGTCGACGGCGCCGAGCACACGTTCTCGGGCCCGGGCGAGGCCCAGGCCGCCGGCGTCTCGCCGGTGTACCAGGAGGTCAACCTCTGCGAGAACCTCTCGGTCGCCGAGAACATCATGCTCGGCCACGAGCCGCGCCGCCTCGGCGCGATCGACTGGCGGGCCACGCGCCGTCGGGCGGGGGAGATGCTCGCGCGTCTCAACCTCGACATCGACCCGGCGTCCTCGCTCTCGAGCCACTCCCTCGCCGTGCAGCAGCTCGTGGCGATCTGCCGCGCGCTCGTCGTCGAGTGCAAGGTGCTCATCCTCGACGAGCCGACGTCCAGCCTCGACGCGGACGAGGTCGCCCAGCTGTTCGCCGTCGTGCGGCGCCTGCGTGACGAGGGCGTCGCGATCCTCTTCGTCTCGCACTTCCTCGAGCAGGTGTACGAGATCTCCGACCGCATGACCGTGCTGCGCAACGGGAGGCTCGTCGGCGAGTACGTGACCGCCGAGCTGCCGCGTCTCGAGCTCGTCTCCAAGATGATCGGCACCTCGCTCGAGGTGCTCGAGGAGCTCGAGGAGGCGCCCAAGCGCTCGGTCGCCGACCGCGAGGCGACGCCGTTCGTCCAGGCGCTCGGCGTCGGCCGCAAGGGGTCGGTGCAGCCGTTCGACCTCGACGTCTACCCGGGCGAGGTCGTCGGGCTCGCGGGCCTCCTCGGCTCGGGCCGCACCGAGCTCGCCCGCCTGCTCGCGGGCGCGGACCGCGCGGACAGCGGCCAGGTCCGCATCGGCGGCGCGCTCGCCCGGCTGCGCACTCCGCGCAGCGCGATGCAGCGCAAGATCGCGTTCTCCTCGGAGCACCGCAAGGCCGAGGGCATCGTGGGCGACCTGACGATCCGCGAGAACATCGTGCTCGGGCTCCAGGCCGAGCGCGGGTGGGCCCGGCGCCTGCCGCGCAAGCAGGTCGACGAGATCGTCGACAAGTACATCAGCGCGCTCGCGATCCGCCCCGCCAACCCGGACGCGCTCATCAAGAACCTCTCGGGCGGCAACCAGCAGAAGGTGCTCCTCGCGCGCTGGCTCGCGACGGCGCCCAGGCTCCTCATCCTCGACGAGCCGACGCGCGGCATCGACGTCGGGGCGAAGGCCGAGATCCAGAAGCTCGTCGCCCAGCTCTCGGGCGAGGGCATGTCGGTCGTGTTCATCTCGGCCGAGCTCGAGGAGGTGCTGCGGCTCAGCCACCGCATCGCCGTCATGCGCGACCGCGTCAAGGTCGCGGAGATCACCAACGACGAGGACGTCACGGTCGAGGACGTCGTCGAGCTCATCGCGAGCGGAGGGCAGGAGTCATGAGCACCACGGCACCCGCCTGGCAGCGCGTCGTCCAGCACCGGCTCTTCTGGCCGATCGTCGCGCTGGTCGTGCTGCTGGCGGTCAACACGGTCAACCGGCCGAGCTTTCTGTCCATCCGGCTGCAGGACGGGCACCTCTTCGGGTCGCTCGTCAACCTGCTGAAGAACGGTGCGCCGCTGCTGCTCGTCGCGCTCGGCATGACCCTCGTCATCGCGACGCGCGGCATCGACCTGTC
Organism: Cellulosimicrobium sp. EB106-03-01-XG111; assembly: GCF_058792115.1. NCBI lineage: Bacteria > Bacillati > Actinomycetota > Actinomycetes > Micrococcales > Promicromonosporaceae > Cellulosimicrobium > Cellulosimicrobium sp. EB106-03-01-XG111. The sequence goes on along the minus strand of NZ_JBYTEQ010000034.1, from coordinate 21,277 downwards.
GGTCGGCGCGGTGGTCGCGATCTCCGGGGCCGTCGCGCTGAGCTTCATCGCGTCGTCGCCCACGCCGGACAGCCTGACGACCGTCCTCGTCGCCGTGGGGATCGCGCTCGCGCTGTCCTTCGTCCTCGGCGTGTGGAACGGGTTCCTCGTCTCCGTCCTCGGGATCCAGCCCATCATCGCGACGCTCGTGCTCATGACCGCCGGCCGCGGCGTCGCGATGCTCATCACGAACGGGCAGATCACGACGGTCAACAGCGCACCGTTCAAGTCCATCGGGTCCGGGTTCTGGTTCGGCGTCCCCGTGGCGGTCGTGCTCGCGGGGATCGTCTTCGCGGCCGTCGCGCTCCTCACCCGCCGCACCGCGCTCGGCATGCTCATCGAGTCCGTCGGGATCAACCCCGAGGCGAGCCGCCTCGCGGGCGTCAAGGCGCGCAGCATCATCTGGACCGTCTACGCGGTGTGCGCCCTCTTCGCGGGCCTCGCCGGCCTCATGATCTCCTCGAGCACCATGGCGGCCGACGCCAACAACGCCGGGCTCTTCATCGAGCTCGACGCGATCCTCGCCGTCGTCATCGGCGGCACGTCGCTCGCGGGCGGGAAGTTCTCGCTCTCCGGCACCCTGGTCGGCGTCCTCATCATCCAGACGCTCACCCTCACGGTGACCATGCTCGGCATCTCGCCGTCCGTCACGCCCCTGTTCAAGGCGATCGTCGTCATCGCGGTCTGCCTCGCGCAGTCCCCGAAGGTGCGCGACCTGGTCGCCGCCCGACGACGTCGCGCGGCCCCGACGGCCGCCGCGGCCGCGGAGGTGAGCGCCTGATGTCCGCCGTGCAGACCCCTGCCCCGACCTCTCCGCCCGACCCCCGGGGCGCCGAGACCGCCGCCCCCGGAGGCCGACCGACCATGACCGAGCGACTCACGAGCCGCGTGCGCCTCGACCGGCGCTACCTCCCGGTCCTCGGCACCTTCGCGGTGCTGGCGCTCATGCTCGTCGTGGGCGGGAGCCGGTACGAGAACTTCCTCTCGGCCCGCGTCATCTCCAACCTGTTCATCAACAACTCGTTCCTCATCGTGCTCGCGGTCGGGATGACCTTCGTCATCCTCACCGGCGGCATCGACCTCTCCGTGGGCGCCGTGGTGGCGCTGTCGGGTATCACGACGGCGTCGCTCCTCCAGAGCGGGTGGCCGGTCGCGGTGGTGCTCGTCATCGCGGTCCTCATCGGCACCGTGCTGGGGCTCGCCGTCGGGCTCATGGTCCACGTGTTCGACATCCAGCCGTTCATCGCCACGCTCGCCGCGATGTTCCTCGCGCGCGGCCTGTGCTACGTCATCAGCCTCCAGTCCATCCCGATCACGAACGAGTCGTTCGTGGCGCTCGCGGGCTGGAGCCAGGAGATCGGCGACGGCTGGCGCCTGACGACGGCGGTCATCATCGCGCTCGTCGTCGTCGCGATCGCGTTCTACGTGCTCCACTACACGCAGTTCGGCCGCACCGTCTACGCGATCGGCGGCGGCGAGCAGTCGGCGATGCTCATGGGCCTGCCCGTCGCGCGCACCAAGGTGCTCGTCTACGTGGTGAGCGGCACGTGCGCCGGCATCGGCGGCCTGCTGTTCGCGATGTTCTCGCGGTCCGGCTACTCGCTCACGGGCGTCGGCATGGAGCTCGACGCGATCGCGGCGGTCGTCATCGGCGGCACGCTCCTCACGGGCGGGACGGGCTTCGTGCTCGGGTCCGTGCTCGGCGTGCTCGTGCTGGGCCTCATCCAGACGATCATCACGTTCGAGGGCACCCTGAGCTCGTGGTGGACGAAGATCGTCATCGGCGTGCTGCTGCTGGTCTTCGTGATCCTGCAGCGCGTCCTCGTCGTCAGACGGAGGTGAGCCGGCGGCACCGGCCCCCGCCGCGGCCGTCCTCGTGACGCCCGCGGCGCGGCCGGTGCCGCGGCCGTCTGCCCGGGCCGACGGCCCGGGGTCACCGGAGCAGGACGGGGGCCGGCACCCCTGGGTCGTTCGGGCGTACGCCCGACCGGCGGTGTCATGACGCCGCCCTTGTAGAATGTGAGCGCTCACACTAGGCTCGGGCCGAACTTGTGAACGCTCACACGCAACGGTGCGTGTCTCTCGACGAAGAGAGGAAGCCCCATGGAAAAGCCTGTTCACCCGTCCCCTCCCACGACCCGGCGCAGACCGGCGCGCCGCCGGTCCGTCGCCGTCGCCCTCGTGGCGGGCATGGTCGGCACGGTCGCGCTCGCGACGTCGCTGCCGGCCTCCGCCGCGGAGCCCGACCTGCCCGACGGCGCGTGGGTCGACGCGTTCGACGGCGCCGCGCTCGGTCCCGACTGGACCGTCGTCAACCCCGTGCCCGAGGCGCTGTCCGTCGCCGGGGGGAAGCTGACGCTGACCTCGCAGCCGGGCGACACCTACCAGGACGCGAACAGCGCCAAGAACGTCGTGCTGCTCGACGTGCCGGCGGGCGACTTCACCGTCGTCACCCGGCTCGAGGCGCCCGTCACGTCCGTCTACCAGGGCGCGGGCCTCGTGGCGTGGCAGGACATGGACAACTACGTGCGGTCCGGCCTGACCTTCGTGGGCGAGCTCTCGCCGTCGGGCCGCGCGATCGAGAACGACGTCGAGACCGGCGGCGTCTTCAGCGCGGCCGCCTTCACCGACCGCCCGGGCTCCACCGGGGAGACGCTGCGCATGCAGCGCACCGGCGACACGATCGCCACGACCTACTGGGACGGCACCGCGTGGCAGCCCGCGGGCTCGGTGACCGTCGACTTCCCGACGACGCACGTGGGCCTCTACGCGCTCGCCGCGCAGAGCGGCGCGGCGCACACCGCGGCGTTCGACTACGTCGCCGTCCAGGCCGCCGAGGGCGCGGACCAGGTGCCCGACGGCGCGTTCACGCTCGCGGGCCCGGGGGACGCCCGGTACCTCGTGGCGACCGACGACGGCCTCGCCCTCGACGACGAGCGCCCCGCGACGACGGTCGCGCTCGAGGCGACCGCGGTCGACGGCGCCGAGGGCACGTCCCCGGTGACGCTCGCCGTCGGCGACCGGCCCGTCGTCGTCTCCGGCGCGTCCCGGCTCTCCCTCGGGGCCGCGGGCGCGGACGCGACGGCGCTGCGGCTCACCGACGCGGGCGGCGGCACGGTCTGGCTGCGCAGCGCGGCGGACCCCGAGCTGTACGCGGGCGTGCGCGCGTCCGACGGCGCGCTCGTCCTCGGTCCGCGCGACGGGGCCACGAAGCTCACGATCACGCCCGCCACGAGCGCCGACCACGAGATCACCGTGGACCTCGCCGGCGAGCGCACGGAGATGAGCGACGAGCTCTACGGCATCTTCTACGAGGACATCAACTACGCGGCCGACGGCGGCCTGTACGCCGAGCTCGTGCGCAACCGGTCGTTCGAGTTCACCAACCAGGACAACGGGTCGTTCACCGGGCTCACGGCGTGGAGCGCCGCGAACCGTGGCGGCGCGACGGCGACGACCCAGGTCGTGAACGACGCCGGGCGGCTCAACGCGACGAACCGCACCTACCTCAACCTCACGACGACCGCCGCGGGTGCCGGGGTGCGCAACGCCGGGTACAACACGGGGCTGTTCGTCGAGGAGGGCGAGTCCTACGACTTCTCCGTCTGGGCGCGCTCGGCGACGGCGCAGACCGTCACGGTGCGGGTCGAGGACGCCGCCGGGACGACGGCGTACGCGACCGGCCAGGTCGCCGTCGACGGCTCGGACGCGTGGAAGAAGTACGACGTCACGCTCACCGCGACCGGCACGACGAACGCCGGGCGCCTCGCGCTGCTCTCCGGCGCGGCCGGCACGCTCGCGCTCGACCAGGTGTCGCTCTTCCCGCAGGACACGTGGGTCGGCCCGGTCAACGGGAAGTCCGTGCTCCGCAAGGACCTCGCCGAGAAGATCGACGCGCTCGACCCGCAGTTCCTGCGCTTCCCCGGCGGCTGCGTGACGAACGTCGGCACGTTCCGCACGTACGAGGAGTCGGGCTTCACCGACCGTCGTCGCACCTACCAGTGGAAGGAGACGATCGGCCCGGTCGAGGAGCGCGCGACCAACTGGAACTTCTGGGGCTACAACCAGTCGTACGGTATCGGCTACCTCGAGTACTTCCTCCTCGCCGAGGACCTCGGCGCGACGCCGCTGCCCGTGGTGTCGGTCGGCGCCAACGGCTGCGGCAGCACCATCCCCGAGATGAAGGACCCCGCGCAGATCCAGCGCTGGGTCGACGACACGGTCGACCTCGTCGAGTTCGCGAACGGCGACGCCACGACCGAGTGGGGCGCCGTGCGCGCCGAGCTGGGCCACCCCGAGCCGTTCGGCCTGAAGTACCTCGGGCTCGGCAACGAGGAGAACACGAAGACGTTCGAGGCCAACTTCCCGGCGTTCCGCGACGCGGTCGCGGCCGCCTACCCGGACGTCCAGATCATCTCGAACTCCGGTCCGGACGACACCGGCCAGCGTTTCGACGAGCTCTGGGAGTTCAACCGCGAGCAGGACGTCGACCTCGTCGACGAGCACTACTACAACGACCCGCAGTGGTTCCTCGAGAACGACGAGCGCTACGACTCCTATGACCGCGAGGGGCCGCACGTGTTCCTCGGCGAGTACGCGTCGCGCGGCAACACGTTCGCCAACGCGCTGTCCGAGGCCGCCTTCATGACGGGTCTCGAGCGCAACTCCGACGTCGTGCGGCTCGCGTCGTACGCGCCGCTGCTCGCCAACGAGTCGTACGTCCAGTGGTCGCCCGACGCGATCTGGTTCGACAACGACGAGTCGTGGGGCTCGGTGAACTACTACGTCCAGCAGCTGTTCTCCGCGAACGCGGGCGACGAGGTCGTGCCCAGCACCCACGCCGGCCCGGCGCCCGCCGACGCGACGCTCGACGGCGGCGTCTTCCTCTCCACGTGGAACACGGCCGCGCAGTACGACAACGTGCGCGTGACCGACAACGCGAGCGGCGAGGTGCTCTTCGCGGACGACTTCGAGTCGGGCGCGTCGCAGTGGGAGCCGCAGTCGGGCACGTGGGCGGCGCAGGACGGCGCGTACGTCCAGTCGGCGACGAACGTCACCGACGCCCGGTCGATCGTGGCCGGCGCGTACGCGAAGGACTGGTCGAGCTACACGCTCGAGCTCGACGCGCGCAAGACGTCGGGCGCCGAGGGCTTCCTCGTCGGCTTCGCCGCGGGCGGCCCGAACGACTACTACTGGTGGAACCTCGGCGGGTGGAACAACTCGCGCCAGGCCCTCCAGCGCGCGTCGGGCGGGAGCGCCAACGAGGTGCAGGCCGTCGAGAACCACAGCATCGAGGCCGGTCAGCCGTACCACGTCAAGGTCGTCGTCGAGGGCTCGACGATCGAGCTCTACCTCGACGGCGAGCTCCAGATGTCCTACGAGCAGCCGTCGACGAAGTCGCTCTACCAGGTCGTCACACGGGACGACGACACGGGCGACGTCGTCGTCAAGGTCGTCAACCCCACCGCGACCGCGGCGCGCACGCAGGTGCACGTCGAGGGCGCCGAGGGGATCGCGGACCAGGCGACGGTCACCGAGATGGTGGGCGCGCCGTCGGACACGAACACCAAGGCGGACCCCGAGCGGGTCGTCCCGGTGGAGCGGACGCTGACCGGCGTGGGGGAGGCGTTCTCCTACGAGTTCCCCGCCCACTCGATCACGTTCGTCCGGCTGCACGCGTCCGAGGCGGCCCCGGAGCTCGACCTCGCGGTCGAGGTCGCGCCGCGCTGCCTGGCGGGCAGGGCGTACGTCGCGGTGCGCGCGACGAACGGCGAGGACGTCCCCGTCGCGCTGACGCTCGCGACGCCGTTCGGGCAGAAGGCGTTCGCGGACGTGGCGCCCGGCAAGAACGCGTACCAGTCGTTCGCGGCGCGCGCGACGTCGGCCCCGGCCGGCACCGCGACCGTCACGGGCACGGCGGTGGTCGACGGCGAGCCCGTCACCTCGACCGTCGACGTCGCCTACGACGCGCTCGACTGCGGCTGACCTCGTGACGTAGAACCGCAGGTCGCGAGGTAGACGCCCGCGCGCTCTACCTCGCGACCGCCGGTTTTACCTCGCGGGAGCCCGCTTCCCTCGTGGCCGGTCCGGCGGGCCACGAGGGCGCGGCCCGCGCCACCCGCGCGGGCCGCCCTCGCCACGACACCGCACGACACCGCACGTCCCGACGCGCGGGCGACGACGCCCGCGCCGACCTGAGGAGCACCGATGCACCCCCGACCGACCGACGGCGTCCGCCGTCGACCCGGCGGCGCGGCCCGGCTGGCGGCCGTGGCGGCCGCCGCCGCGCTCGCCGTGACCGCGTGGGCACCGACCGCCGTCGCGGCCGACGCCCTGCCCGCGCCCGTCCTCGACCTCGCGTTCGACGGCGACGTCGCCGACGCGAGCCCCCTCGCGCACCCCGTGGCCCTGCGCGGCCACTCCGGCTCCGCGCCGACCGGCTACTCCTACGTCGACGGCGTCGACGGGACGGGGCAGGCCCTGCGCCTGAGCGGCAGCACCTACCTCGACCTCGGGTCGTCGACCGCGCTGCAGCCCGAGGACCTCACGCTGTCGTTCTGGGTGGAGCCCAGCGGGAAGCTGTCGGGCGAGCACGTCATCACCTGGAACAAGCGGGCCTACAACTCCGACGGCTGGTACGTGTCGTCCGAGTCGGACACGGTGCCGCTCGCGCTGTCGGTCGGGCCGGCGTCGGGCCAGCCGTACAAGGTGCGGGTCGCGAGCTCCGACCGCGCGGCGTTCTTCCCGGCGGACGAGTGGACGCACGTCGTCGTCACGTACGACCACACGACGAAGGCCGTCGCGTTCTACCGCAACGGCGAGCAGGTGCCGTCCGCCGTCGCGAACGCCGTCGGCGGCGACGCGACCGGCGTCCTGCGCTCCGACCCGGCGCTGCCCAAGACGATCGGGTTCAACGGGCCGCAGTACAACGGGGCCTACCTCAAGGCCGCGCTCGACGACTACCGCCTGTACGACGCCGTCGCGGACCTGGGCGACGTCGTCGGGCTGTACGAGGAGGGCGGCCGCACGGTCGACCGCGACGCGATCGCGCAGGACGACGCGGACGCGCTGTCCCTGCCGGAGCGTGCGACGGTCGCGCTCGTGCTCCCGACCACCGGCTCGCGCGGGTCGACCGTGACGTGGCGGTCGTCGCACCCGGACGTGGTCGCGACCGACGGCACCGTGGTCCGCCCGGCGATCGGCGAGGACGACGCGCACGTCACGCTCACCGCGACGGTGCGGTACCTCGACGGGGAGCCGGTGACGCGCGACCTGGAGGTCGTCGTGCCCGCGCTCGTCGACGAGACGCCGCTCGAGGAGACCGCGCTGCCGTCGGTGCTGCTCTCCGACGACTTCCTCCAGAACGCCGCCGCGAAGGAGCACGAGTACCTGCTGAGCCTGGACTCCGAGACGTTCCTCTACGAGTTCTACAAGGTCGGCGGGCTGACGCCGACCACCTCCGCCGGGTACGGCGGCTGGGAGCGCAGCAACGCCGTGAACTTCCGCGGCCACGCGTTCGGCCACTACCTCTCGGCGCTCGCGATGTCGTGGTCGTCGACGCAGGACGAGGCGACGAAGGACGCGCTGTTCACCGAGATCGAGGAGGGCGTGGGCGGGCTCGCGCGCGTGCAGGACGCGTACGCCGCCGCGCACCCCGGCTCCGCCGGGTACGTGTCCGCGTTCCGCGAGTCGATCCTCGACCAGGTGCAGGGCACCGGGACGTCCGACGAGAACGTCATCGTGCCCTGGTACAACCTGCACAAGGTGCTCGCCGGCCTGCTCGACGTCGCCGAGCACGTCGACGGCCCCGTCGGGGACCAGGCGCTCGCGGTCGCGACCGACTTCGGGCTCTACGTCCAGGGGCGCGTGGCGAAGCTCCCGAGCACGGACGTCATGCTCCGCACCGAGTACGGCGGCATGAACGAGGCGCTGTACGAGCTGTTCGACCTCACGGGCGACGTCCGGATCAAGGAGGCCGCCGAGGCGTTCGACGAGGTGACGTTCTTCCGTCAGCTCGCCGCGGGCCAGGACGTGCTCCCCGGCAAGCACGCGAACACGCAGATCCCGAAGCTGCTCGGCGCGCTCAAGCGCTACCAGGTGTTCACGCAGAACCCCGCCTACTACGACCTGCTCACGCCTGCCGAGAAGGACGAGCTGCCGATGTACCTCGCGGCGGCGGAGAACTTCTTCGACATCGTGGTGCGCGACCACACGTACGTCACCGGCGCGAACAGCCAGGCGGAGCACTTCCACGCGCCCGGGTCGCTGCACGAGCGCGCCGACGAGCAAGGCACCGCGCGCAACGCGGAGACGGCCGAGACGTGCAACGAGTACAACATGCTCAAGCTCGCGCGCGAGCTCTTCACGCTGAGCAAGGACGTGCGGTACGCCGACTACTACGAGAACACCTTCATCAACACGATCCTCGCGTCGCAGAACCCGGAGACGGGGACGACGACGTACTTCAACCCCATGGCGTCGGGCTACCACCGCGTCTACAACCTGCCGTTCACCGAGTTCTGGTGCTGCACCGGGACGGGGATGGAGAGCTTCTCCAAGCTCGGCGACTCGATCTACTTCACCGGCCAGGGCTCGGTGTGGGTCAACATGTTCTTCTCCTCGACGGTCGAGCACGCGGAGCAGAACCTGCGGCTCACGCAGGAGGCGAACCTGCCGAACGAGGACACGGTGACGTTCCGCGTCGACGCGCTCGACGGCGGCGCCGTCGCCGAGGACGCGACGCTGCGCCTGCGCGTGCCGTCGTGGATCGCGGGCGACCCGACCCTGGAGGTGAACGGCTCCGCCGTCGAGCCGGACGTCTCGCGCGGGTACGTGGTGCTGCCCGTCGCCGCGGGCGACGTCGTCCGGTACACGATGCCGATGGCGACGTCCGTCGTCGACACCCCGGACAACCCGTACTTCGTGGCCTTCCGGTACGGGCCGGTCGTGCTCTCCGCGAACCTCGGCGAGGTCCCCGAGCCGGCGTGGCAGGGCACGGGCATCCTCGTCCGCTCCTCCACGCGCGACTCCGACGCCCAGACGACGATCACGGCGGCGAACATGGGCGCCGACGAGTGGAAGGAGCGGATCGCGGAGAACCTCGTCCGCGTCGAGGACGACGCCGAGGGCCGGGTCCAGCTGCGCCTGCAGAACACCGCCGACGGCGGCGACCTCGTCCTCACGCCCCACCACACCAACTGGGACGTGACGTACGGGCTCTACCTCAACCTGGACGAGCCGGACTCCGCCGCGTCGCAGGAGCGCATCCTGCGCGCCAAGCAGGCGCTGCGCGACGCCGACCGCACGGTCGACAGCCTGACGAGCTTCGACAACAACAACTTCGAGAACGCGAAGAACCTCAAGCAGAGCGGGTCGTCGGTCGGGACGTTCTCCGGCCGCCAGTTCCGCCACGCCAACGGCACGGGCTGGTTCAGCTACGACCTCATGGTCGACCCGGCCTCGGCGTCGAACCACCTGGGCGTCACGCTCTACTCGGGCGACCAGGGCCGCGTCTTCGACGTGTACGTCAACGACGAGAAGCTGAAGACGATCACCACGGTCGCGAACGCTCCGACCAAGGACGAGCAGGGGTTCTACGTCGACACGACGCAGCTCCCGGCGAAGTACCTCGAGATCGGCGAGGGCACGCGCTGGAAGGTCGACAGCGCGGGGGAGCACGTGCTCGACGAGGACGGCGAGCGCATCCCCGTGGTCACCGTCCGCTTCCAGGCGACGGGCGGCTGGGCCGGAGGCGTGTTCGGCGTCCGGGTCGACCGCGCGGCGTCGTACGACGCGGCGCCCGGGCTCGCGGCGCTCGCGTTCGACACCGGGTCGCTCGCCCCTGCGTTCGACCCGGCGGTGACGGACTACACCCTCACCGTCCCCGCGGGCACGACGAGCGTCGTGCTCGACGCCGACCCGCACGTGCCCAGCGGCCTCGTGCGCGTCGACGGCGTGCTGGTCGACGACACGCAGGGCCGCACCGTCTCCCTCCCCGCGGACGGGAGCGCCCGGACCGTGGAGGTCGTCGGCGTCGCGCAGGACCACGAGACCGCCACGACCTACCGGGTCGAGATCGTGCCGGGCACCACGGCCGTCGTCCCGCTCGACGTCGAGGTCTCGTCGCGCTGCCTCGCCGGCAAGGCCTACGTGGCGGTCCGGGCGACGAACACGGGCGCCACCCCCGTGGACGTCACCCTGGCGACGCCGTACGGGGAGAGGTCGTCCACGGCCGTCGCCCCGGGCGCGAACGCGTACCAGTCCTTCGCGTCGCGCGCGACGACGGTCCCCGCCGGCATCGCGACGGTCACCGCGACGGCGGTGCTCGACGGCGCCCCGGTCACCACGACCCACGACGTCGACATCGAGCCGCGGACCTGCGGCTGAGCGACCCGCGCGCTGCACCGGCGTCCTCGCGGTCGGTCCGACGGACCGCGAGGACGCCGCACGGCAGCGACGCACCGGTTGTCGATATCGGTACCGACATCGATATCGCGGAGATGAACCCCCGGGCAGCAGGACCTCGACGAGGAGGAACGACATGAGCAGACACCGGAGACGACGAGCCGCGGCGACGATCGTGGCGGGCGTGCTCGCGCTCGGCGCGAGCCTGCCCGCGGCGCACGCCGCCACGACGGCCGACGACGAGCCCCCGACGGCCACCGCCCTCACCGGTCTCACCACGACCGACCGCGGCGACGGGACGTACGACGTCCCGCTCCTGCGCAGCGACGTCCCGGACATCAGCGTCACGCGCGTCCCCGCGGCCGAGAACGACGAGGGTCGCGACCTCTACTACATGATCAGCACGACGATGCACCTGGCCCCCGGCGCCCCGATCATGAAGTCGTACGACCTCGTGAGCTGGGAGATCGTCGGCTACGTCTACGACCGGCTCGGCGTCGGCGACGTGTCGTCGCTGCGCAACGGGAAGAACGGCTACGGCAACGGGCAGTGGGCGTCCTCGCTGCGCTACCGCGACGGCACGTTCTACGTGGTGTTCAACACCAACGACCTCGGGGGGTCGTACCTCTTCCGCACGGACGACGTCGAGCACGGCGCGTGGGAGCGCACCGCGCTCGGCCGGGGGTTCCACGACCCGTCGCTGTTCTTCGACGAGGCCGACGGGGGGACGCCCTACATCTTCTACGGCTCGGGCTCGACGAGCGCCGTCCGGCTGAACGACGACCTCACCGCGATCGAGGCGGACTTCCCGAACATCTTCGGCGCCGCGGACTACGCGGGCGAGCCGTTCGTCGGGGGGCTGTTCGAGGGCGCGCAGGTGCACTACATCGACGGCGAGTACTACGTCGCGATCATCACGTGGCCCAGCGGCCAGAACCGGCAGGAGGTCCTCTTCCGCTCGCCGCACCTCCTCGGGCGCTACGAGACCGCCGACGGCTCGAACCCGTACGAGGCGCGCAGCGCGCTGAACTCGGACGGCTTCGCCCAGGGCGGGCTGGTCGAGGTGCCGGACGGTGCGGGCGGCTACGAGTGGTGGGGGATGTTCTTCCGCGACACCTACCCCCTCGGCCGCATCCCCGCGCTCATCCCCGCGACGTGGGAGGACGGCTGGCCGACGTTCGGCGACGACGGCGTCGTCCGCGTCGGCGACACGTTCGCCAAGCCGATCGTGCTCGACGAGGCGACCGAGCGCCGGGAGCGGCTGAAGAGCATCGTCGCCTCCGACGACTTCGCGAACGACGCCGAGCACCGCGCCTTCAGCGACACCGTCTGGGAGGTCCCCGACGCGCCGACGTACGACGAGTCCCTGCTCGGCGTCGAGCTCGTCGCCAACCCCGGGTTCGAGGACGCCGGGACCGCGCCGTGGGCCGCGCAGTTCGGGGCGACGCTGTCGCGCGAGACGAGCGGCGCGGCGTCGGGCGCGGGCGCGCTGCGCGTCGCGGGCCGGACGCTCAACGGCTCCGGGCCGAACCAGCAGCTCGGCGGGAAGATCCAGGCGGGCGTGACCTACGAGGTCTCGGCCCGGGTCCGCTACGCCTCCGGGCCGGCGCAGGTCCGCTTCAACCTCGTCGGCGACCGGGGGGCGGGCGTGACCACGCTCGCGTGGGCGAACGCCACGCCGGGGGAGTGGACGACCGTGCGGGGCACCTACACCGTCCCCCAGGACGCCGACGTCCGGACCTTCAAGCTCGCGGTCGAGACGCCGTGGGGCAACCCGCAGCCGCCGTCGTCGAGCGTCGAGTACCTGCTCGACGACGTCTCCGTGGTCGGCCGCGTGCCGGACGTCGAGACGCCCACGCTCGAGGAGGTGTCCTACAACGGCTCGGACCTCGACCTCGCCTGGCAGTGGAACCACGCGCCGGACAACCGCTACTGGTCCCTCACCGACCGCGAAGGCTGGCTGCGCCTGACCAACGGGCACGTCGTGACCGGCGAGGCGGAGTACACCAAGGCGCCCGGGCGCGACCTCACCTACCTCGAGGAGGCGCGCAACACGCTCGGCCAGCGCACGTTCGGGCCGACGGCCTCCGCGGAGACCCGCCTCGACGTGTCGGGGATGCTCGACGGCGACGTCGCCGGCCTCGCCGTCTACGGCCGCAGCTTCGCGTACGCGGGCGTCCAGCAGGTCGACGGCGAGCGCACGCTCGGCCTCGTCACGCGGCTCCAGCCGTTCACGGACACGATCGACCGCGACGCGGTCGAGTCGTTCGTCCCCGGGTCGCAGGTCCCGCTGGGCGAGCGCACGGACGTGCATCTCAAGGCGGACGCGGACTTCGCCTCGCCCGGCGGCCAGCTCTGGGTGCAGTACTCCTTCAGCCTCGACGGGCGCACGTGGCAGCCGCTCGGGCCGCGCCAGGGGCCGCTCGTCATGGACTGGAGCCTGTCCCACTTCATGGGCTACCGGTTCGGCCTCTTCTCCTACGCGAAGGAGCAGACCGGCGGGCACGTCGACTTCGACCACTTCCTCCTCAGCGACGTGCTCGACGCCGACGGCGGCGCGGACCGGACGGCGCTCGACGCCGTCGTGGCCGAGGCGGAAGGGCTCGACCCGGCGGGCTACACGGCCGGCTCGTGGGCCGCCGTCGAGCAGGCCCTCGCCTGGGCGCGGTCGACGACCGCGCCGTCGACGCAGAACCAGGCCGACGCGCCCGCGCGGGCGCTCGCGCTCGCCGTCGCGTCGCTGGAGCCGACGACGTCCCCCGACGTCGCGTTCGCGGCGGAGGCGAGCCTGCGCGCGCTCGCCGGCACGGACTACGTCGCCGTGCGCGTCGTGAACGAGGAGGACGTCCCGGTGGACGTGGTGGTCGCCACGCCGTACGGCAGCCGGACCTTCGCCGACGTGCGTCCCGGCGCGAGCGCCTACCAGGCGTTCGCCACGCGGCGCCCGCAGGCACCTGCCGGTGAGGTCACGGTCACCGTCACGCGCAAGCCCGACGCGGCGACGACGACCCGCACGGTGCCGTTCGGCCGCTGACCCGCGGCTGACCCGGCGGGCCGCCCCGGCTGCGCCGGGCCGGCGCGAGAGGAGGGGGACGCAGGACGACGGCGGGGACCGCCGTCGGGCACGACCGTCCGCGCACGGTGCGCGGACGCGCAGGACACACATCGATCGAGGAGGATCCATGGACACGCACCACCGCAGACGACGTCGCCTGCGCGGCGCCGTCGCCGGGGCCGCGCTCGCGACGCTGCTCTCCGCGTCGCTCGCCGCGCTGCCGTCGTACGCCGCGGACGAGGAGCTGGTCGTCAACGGCGGCTTCGAGGACGGCACGACCGGCTGGTTCGTCAACAACGGCAACGCGACCGACACGGCCGTGCTGTCGACCACCGACCAGGCGTTCGCGGGCGAGGCCGCGGCCCTGACCACCGAGCGCGCGACGACCGGCTCCGGTCCGATGCAGGACCTCAGCGGCAAGGTCCGCGCGGGCGAGACGTACGAGCTCACCGCCAAGATCCGGTACGACGCGGCCGCGGCCCCGGCCTCCAAGCAGTTCTTCGCCACGATGCACTACGGCGGCGGCACGTACACGAACCTGGTGAGCGTCACCGCGACCAAGGGCCAGTGGGCGACGTTCGACGGCCGGTTCACGATCCCGGCCGACCAGAACGTCGGCACCGCGCGGCTGTTCTTCGAGACGCCGTGGACGAGCAACCCGTCCGCCGACCCGGCGACGCACCTCATGGACTTCGTGCTCGACGACGTCTCCGTCGTCGGCGCCGCCCCGCCCGGGCCGCCCTCGAAGACGATCGAGGTGCTCGGCAAGCTGCCCGGCGAGCACAACCCGCTCATCTCCCACAAGTTCGGGGCCGACGGGTTCGGGTTCGTCGAGGACGGGCGCGTGTACATGTACATGACGAACGACACCCAGGGCTACGCGCCCGACCCGGCGACGGGCGTCTCGCCGCAGATCAACTACGGCAGCATCAACCAGATCACGCTCATCTCGTCCGAGGACCTGGTGAACTGGACGGACCACGGCGAGATCCAGGTCGCGGGGCCGCAGGGCGTCGCGCCCTTCACCAACAACTCGTGGGCGCCGGGCATGGCGAAGAAGACGGTCGACGGCGTCGACAAGTACTTCCTCTACTACGCCAACGGCGGCGGGTCGTCGAACGTCATCACGGGCGCCTCGCCGCTCGGGCCGTGGACGAGCGAGCGCGACAGCACGCTCATCGACGGGCGCACCCCGGGCGCCGAGGCCGTGGCCTGGAAGTTCGACCCGGCGCCGCTCGTCACCGACGACGGCGCGTACCTCTACTTCGGCGGTGGCCCGGCGTCGACGTCGATGCCCGCGGCGGAGCGGTTCAACAACCCGAAGAACATCCGCGTCATCGAGCTCGGCGACGACATGGTCTCGACGCAGGGCACGGCGGCCGTCGTGGACGCGCCCGTGGCGTTCGAGGCGGCGCAGGTCTTCGAGCGTGACGGGAAGTACTACCTGTCGTACTCGTCGCACTTCGGCGGCAACGACTTCGGCGGCAACCAGGCCACGCTCCCGGGATACCCGGGCGGCGGGCAGATCGGCTACATGATCTCCGACGACCCGATGTCGTTCCCCAAGGAGACGTACGCCGGGGTGATGTTCCCGAACCAGTCGCAGTTCTTCGGCGCGGGCACGGGCGGCAACAACCACCAGTCGGTGTTCGAGCTGGACGGCAAGTACTACTTCACGTACCACGCTCCCACGCTCAACAAGCGCATCAACGGCAGCACCACGCAGGGCTACCGCAGCCCGCACATCCAGGAGCTGACGTTCAACGCGGACGGCACGGTCCAGCAGGTGGTCGGCGACTACGCGGGCGTGGACCAGGTCAAGGACCTCGACCCGTTCCGGGTGCTCGAGGCGGAGACGTTCGCGTGGCAGCAGGGCCTCACCACCGCGAAGACCGACGGCGGCTCGGCGCAGTTCGGCACGCAGGCGCCGAACCTCGTCGTCCGCGACGTCGACGCCGGCGACTGGTCGGCGCTGTCGTCGGTCGACTTCGGCGACGGTGCCGCGAGCGTCACGGCGCGTGTGAAGCCGCTCGTCGAGGGCGCCACGGTCGAGGTGCGCCTCGACGACCGCGAGGGCGCCGTCGTCGGCACGCTCGACCTGGACACCCCCGTGGGCGAGTGGGCGGACGTGACCGCCGCCCTCGAGGGCGTGCGCGGCGTCCACGACGTGTACTTCACGTTCGCCGGCCCCGCGGGCGTCGACCTCGTCGAGGTGGACACGTGGGAGTTCGCGGCCGACGCCGCCGGCCCGGCCGTCGAGCTCGATGTGACCGCGTCCGCACGCTGCCTCGCGGGCAAGGCCTACGTGGCGGTGCGCGCGACGAACCTCGCCGACGTCGCGGCCGACGTCGAGCTCGTCACCCCGTTCGGCACGCGCGTCGTGCGCGACGTCGCGCCGGGGGCGAACGCCTACCAGTCGTTCGCCACGCGGTCCGCGTCGCTCGCGGCCGGGGTCGCGACCGCCACGGGCACCGCGGTGCTCGACGGCGCCACGGTCGAGACCGCGCACGAGGCCGCCTACGGCGACCTCTCCTGCGGCTGACGCCGGACGACCCGCACGACCGACGGCGGCCCGCACCACACCCGGTGGTGCGGGCCGCCGTCGGCGTCCGAGGGGCGTCGCCCCGTTTTCGACATCGTTGTCGGCCCGAGGGTCCCTAGGCATGTTTGCGCTCACATGTTAGCGTTCACACGCGTGTCCGACGGCGGACCCGCGACCGGCGCCGACGCCGGGCACGACGACGAGGAGTCACCGATGACCTCACGCCACGAACCACCCCCGACGCCCGCGGAGCCCCGCGCCCGCCGCCGACGCCGCTCGCTCGCGGCGCTGCTCGGCCTCGCGCTCGTCGCCCCGCTCGCGCCCGTGGGCGCGGCGGCCGCCGGCCCGATGCCCGCGGCGCCCGCACCGGTCCCCGCCGCGGCCGAGCCGACCGCGGACGGTCTGCGGCTCTGGCTCCCGCTCGACGAGACCGAGGGCACCGTCGCGCACGACGCGTCGGGTCACGGTCTCGACGCGACGCTCGTCGGCTCGGGGGGCGGGTGGCGCGCGGGCCAGGGTCTGACGTTCGGCGGCGCGAACCACGTGGACCTGCCCGACGACCTCCTGGCCGGCTACGACGCCGTCACGGTGAGCGCCGACGTGTGGGTCGACACGTCGCTGAGCGGCAACTACTTCTTCTACACCCTCGGCAACCCGGCGGTCGGGACCCCGCAGTCCGGGAACGGCTACCTGTTCTCGACGGGCAACGCGAACTACCGCGCGACGATCTCCGACCTCGCGTGGGGGCGCGAGCAGAACACGGCCAAGGCTCCCGCGGGCGCGCTCCAGCGCGGCGTCTGGAAGACCGTCACCTACACGCTCGCGGGCGGCACGGCGCGCCTGTACGAGGACGGCGCGCAGGTCGGGCAGAACACCGCGGTGACGATCACGCCCGGCGCGATCGGTGGCGGCACGACGACCGCGAACGCGCTCGGGAAGTCCGCCTACGCGGCCGACAACCTCTTCAAGGGCCGCATGAAGGACTTCCGGCTCTACGACCGCGCGCTCACCGCGCAGGAGGTCGCCGACCTCGCGTCGGACGCCGCGCAGGACGCCGTCGCGGCCGACGCCGCCGCGCTCGACCTGGGCGACACGAGCGCCGTCGCCACGGACCTCGCGCTCCCGGCGAAGGGCGTCGGCGGCTCGGCCGTCGCGTGGTCGAGCTCCGACGAGGGCGTCGTCTCGGCGAGCGGCGCGGTCACGCGCCCCGCGGGCGACGAGCCCGCGACCGCGACGCTCACCGCCACGGTGACGCTCCGCGGCGCGACCGAGACCCGGACGTTCGACGTCACGGTCCTGCCGGGCGACGGCGACCAGGCCAAGGCCGACGCCGCGGCCGCCGCGCTCGAGGTGACGAACCTCGACGACGTGCGCGGCAACCTCACGCTGCCCACCACGGGCCTGCACGGCGCGAGCGTGACGTGGGAGTCGTCGTCGGGCACGATCGCCCCGACGGGCGAGGTGACGCGCCCGGCGCACGGCGAGGACGCCGAGACCGTGACCCTCACCGCGACGGTGACGGTCGGCGCGGCCACCGCGACGCGCGAGCTCGCGGCGCACGTCCCGCCGCTGCCCGAGCAGGAGGACCTCGCGGGCTACCTGTTCTCCTACTTCGTGGGCGAGGGCACCGCCACGGGCGAGCAGGTCTACTTCGGGCTCAGCCAGGGCAACGACCCGCTGAAGTACCAGAACCTCAACGACAACCAGCCCGTCCTCACGTCGGAGCTGGGGGAGAAGGGCCTGCGGGACCCGTTCATCATCCGGTCGCCCGAGGGCGACAAGTTCTACCAGATCGCCACCGACCTCAAGATCTACGGCAACGGGAACTGGGACGCGTCCCAGCGCACGGGCTCGAAGTCGATCATGGTGTGGGAGTCCACGGACCTCGTGAGCTGGACCGACCAGCGTCTCGTGCAGGTCTCGCCCGACACCGCGGGCAACACGTGGGCACCGGAGGCGTACTACGACGAGACGATCGGCGCGTACGTCGTGTTCTGGGCCTCGAAGCTCTACGCGGAGGACGACCCGGGCCACACCGGCAACACCTACAACCGGATGATGTACGCCACGACGCGCGACTTCGTGACGTTCAGCGAGGCGCAGGTGTGGGTCGACCCGGGCTACTCGGTCATCGACTCGACCGTCACGCAGCACGACGGCCAGTACTACCGCTTCACCAAGGACGAGCGGAACAACACGTCGTCCACGCCGTGCTCCAAGTTCATCCTGGCCGAGAAGGCGGCCGAGCTGCGCTCGACGGACTACGACTTCATCACCGACTGCATCGGCAAGGCGAACTCCCTCGGCGGCGGGATCAACCAGGGCGAGGGCCCGACGATCTTCAAGTCGAACACCGAGGAGAAGTGGTACCTCTTCATCGACGAGTTCGGCGGCCGCGGCTACGTGCCGTTCGAGTCGACCTCGCTCGACGCGGCCGAGTGGACCATGTCCACCGACTACGAGATGCCGTCGCGCCCGCGCCACGGCACGGTGCTCCCCGTGACGCAGGCCGAGTACGACCGCCTGCTGCGCACGTACCAGCCGGACGCGTTCGTCGAGTCCGTCGAGGACGTCGCCGTGACCGTCCAGACCGGCTCCGCGCCGGTGCTCCCGGCGGCCGTCACGGCCCGCTTCGCGGACGGGTCCACCGGGTCGGCGGACGTCACGTGGGACGCGGTCGACCCGGCGTCGTACGCGCAGGCCGGCTCGTTCGAGGTCGCCGGCACGCTCGGCGGCGGCGTGAGCGTGCGCGCCCGCGCGGTCGTCACCGTGACCGACGACGTCGTCCCCGTCGAGGGCCTGAGCGTCACCCCCGAGTCGCTCGAGGTGGGCGTCGGCGGGACGCGGCAGCTCACCGCGACCGTCACGCCGGCCAACGCGACGGCGCGCGCGATCACGTGGGCGTCGGACGACGCGGACGTCGCCACGGTCTCGGCCGACGGCGTCGTGACGGGCGTCGGCGAGGGCCACGCGCTCGTCTCGGCGACGACGGCCGACGGGTCGCGCACCGCGTACGTCGCGGTCGAGGTGACGACGGAGATCCCGGGGCTCGTCGTGCGCTACGCGCTCGACGAGACGAGCGGCACGACGGCCGCGAACTCGGCGCCGGGGTCGTCGTTCGGCCCGGCGACGCTGATCAACGGCGCGGCCTTCTCGGGCACGGGGGAGGGCGTCCGGCTCGACGGGACGGACGACTACGTCGACCTGCCCGACCACCTGCTCGCCGGGCTGACCGACGTCACGGTCGGGCTCGACGTCAAGGTCGCGACCGACCAGGCGACGCCGTACTTCGTCTACGGCCTCGGCAACACGAGCGGCACGGCGGGCGACGGGTACCTCTTCACCACGGGCAACGCGTACCGCACGTCGATCGCGACGGGGAACTGGACCACCGAGCAGACCGTCACCAAGAACGCCAACCTCCAGCGCGGGGTGTGGAAGCACCTCACGTACACGCTGTCCGGCACGACGGCCGTGCTCTACGAGGACGGCGTCGAGGTGGGTCGCCAGACCGGCGTCACCATCGACCCGAAGGACATCGGGAACGGCTCGACGCTCGCCAACTACATCGGTCGCTCGCTGTACTCGGGCGACCGCTACCTCAAGGGCTCGGTGCGCGACTTCCGGATCTACGACCGCGCGCTCACGGCCGACGAGGTCTACCAGGTCGGGGCCGACCACACGGCCGTCACGGGCGCCGAGCTCGACGCGCTCAAGGTCCCCGCGATCGTCGACGGGGCGAGCTCGACCGTGACGCTCGCCGTCGAGCCGGGCACGGACGTCTCGGCGCTCGCGCCGGTCCTCACGGTCTCGCCGCGCGCGACCGTCACGCCCGAGAACGGCTCGGTGCAGGACCTCACGCAGCCCGTGGAGTACACGGTGAGCGGGCCGGACGGGTCCTCCCGCACGTGGACGGTCCAGGCGAAGCAGATGGGCAGCCCGGTGCTCCCCGGGACGTACGCCGACCCGAACATCGCGCAGTTCGGCGACACGTTCTACCTCTACGCCACGACCGACGGCACGCCGGGCTGGGGCGGCAAGGACTTCTACGTCTGGAAGTCCTCCGACCTCGTGACGTGGGAGCGCTCGGAGCAGCCGTTCCTCACGCTCGACGGCGCCGACGGGAACGTCCCGTGGGCGACCGGCAACGCGTGGGCGCCCACCATCATCGAGCGCGACGGGAAGTACTGGTTCTACTTCTCGGGCCACAACCCGACGTACGACCGCAAGACGATCGGCGTCGCGGTGGCCGACAGCCCCGAGGGCCCCTTCACGGCGCAGCCGACGGCGATGATCACCAACGGCGAGGCGGTCACGTCCGGCCAGGCCATCGACCCGGCCGCGTTCCGCGACCCGGAGACCGGGAAGTTCTGGCTCCTGTGGGGCAACGGCGGGCCGTCGAACGGCCCGGTCATGGCGGAGCTGGACGACGACATGACGTCGATCAAGCAGGACACGCTGCGGCGCATCCCCGGCCTGACCGACTTCCGCGAGGGCCTGTTCCTCAACTACCGCGACGGCGTCTACCACCTCACGTACTCGATCGACGACACGGGCTCGGAGAACTACCGCGTCGGCTACGCGACGTCGGACAGCATCGACGGCCCGTGGACGTACCGCGGCGTGATCCTCGAGAAGGACGCCTCGCAGGGCATCCTCGGGACCGGGCACAGCTCGATCCTCAACGTCGAGGGCACGGACGAGTGGTACATCGCGTACCACCGGTTCGCGATCCCCGGTGGCAACGGGACGAACCGCGAGACGACGATCGACCGCCTCACGTTCGGCGCCGACGGCCTCATCCAGAAGGTCGTGCCGACGCTCGAGAGCGTGGACCCGGTCGAGGTGTCGCCGGCCCCGGCGGTCGAGCTGACCGTCGAGGCCACCCCGCGGTGCCTCGCGGGCAAGGTCTACGTCGCGGTGCGGGCGACGAACGCGGGCGACGTGCCCGCCGACGTCACGCTCACGACCCCGTACGGCACGAAGACCGTCACCGGCGTCGCGCCGGGGGCGAACGCCTACCAGTCGTTCGCGACGAGGGCGGTCTCCGTGCCCTCGGGCACGGCCACGGTCACGGGGACCGCGCTGCTCGACGGCGCCCCGGTCACCACCACGTACGACGTCGCCGTCGCTGCCCACACCTGCGGCTGACACCACCCCGCCGAGGTAGAACCGCAGGTCGGGGGGGGGGGGGGGGGGGGGGGGGGGGGGGGGGGGGGGGGGGGGGGGGGGGGGGG
>NZ_JBYTEQ010000033.1:0-29424 GCF_058792115.1 Cellulosimicrobium sp. EB106-03-01-XG111 | reverse complement strand
CCCCGCCGCGTCCGCGAGGGGACGCGCCGGGGCCGTCGTCGTGCCGGTCGTCGTGCCGGTCGTCCGTGCCGGACGGGGCCGCCCGGGTCAGGCCTGCCCGACGCCGTCGGCGATCTTGTAGCCGAGGCCGCGCACCGTGAGGAGGTAGCGCGGGCTCGCGGGCTCCGGCTCGATCTTCGAGCGGATGCGCTTGACGTGGACGTCGAGGGTCTTGGTGTCGCCGACGTAGTCGGTGCCCCACACGCGGTCGATGAGCTGGCCGCGCGTGAGCACGCGCCCCGCGTTGCGCAGGAGCAGCTCGAGGAGCTCGAACTCCTTGAGCGGGAACGGCACGACCTCGCCGTCCACGCTCACCGTGTGCCGCTCGACGTCCATGCGGACCGGCCCGACCTCGAGCGCGCTCTCCGTGACCGGCTCCGCACCGGCCTCCCCGCCCTTGCGGCGCAGCACGGCACGCACGCGGGCGAGCAGCTCGCGGAACGAGTACGGCTTCGTCACGTAGTCGTCCGCGCCCAGCTCCAGACCCACGACCTTGTCGATCTCCGAGTCCTTCGCCGTGAGCATGATGACGGGGACGTCGCCGCGCTGGCGCAGCTCCCGGCACACCTCCGTGCCGCTGAGGCCGGGGAGCATGAGGTCGAGCAGGACGAGGTCCGCGCCGTCGGCGTCGTACCGCTCCAGCGCCTCCGTGCCCGTCGCCGCCTCGACGACGTCGAAGCCCTCGCGCCGCAGCTGGTACGTCAGCGGGTCGCGGTACGACTCCTCGTCCTCCACCACCAGGATGCGCGTCACGCGCCTACCTCCTTGTTCGGTGCGCCCGCTTCCGGGGCGCCGTCGTCCGACGCGTGCTCGTGCGGCACGCGCTCGTGGTCGTCCGGTGCGCGACCCTCCGTCGCGAGCCCGTCGGGTGCCGGCTCGTCCGCCCGGTCGGTCGCTCGGTCGGTCGCTCGATCGGTCGTTCGATCGGTGGTCCCCGTGCCGCGCGTCCGTGCGGCCGGGACGTTCGCCGCCGGGATGCGGAGCGTGAAGGTCGACCCGCGGCCCGGCTCGGACCACATCGTGACCTCGCCGCCGTGGTCGGCCGCGACGTGCTTGACGATGCTCAGGCCGAGCCCGGTGCCTCCCGTGTCGCGCGAGCGCGCCGGGTCGACGCGGTAGAACCGCTCGAAGACCCGCGCCTGCTCGTCGGCCGCGATCCCGATGCCCTGGTCCACGACGGCGATCTCGACGAGGTCGCCCGACCGCGTCACGCCGACGCCGACGCGCGTGTTCTCGCCCGAGTAGGCGACCGCGTTGTCGAGGAGGTTGCGCACCGCCGTGACGAGCAGGTTGTGGTCGCCGTAGACCGCGGCGTCCAGCTCGCCGCCCGTCGTGAGCACGATGCCCTTGCCCTGCGCGTTCGTGCGGGCGCGGTCGACGGCCTCCTCGACCACGCCCCGCACCGGCACGACCGTCACCTCCTGCAGGGCTCCCGCGACCTGGAGCCGCGACAGCTCGATGATCTCCTGGACGAGCGCGGACAGGCGCGTCGCCTCCGACTGCATGCGCGCGGCGAACCGGCGCACCGCCACCGGGTCGTCCGCCGCGTCCTGGACGGTCTCCGCGAGCAGCGCGAGCGCGCCCACCGGCGTCTTCAGCTCGTGGGACACGTTGACGACGAAGTCGCGGCGGATCGCCTCGACGCGGCGCGCCTCCGTCCGGTCCTCCGCGAGCACGAGCACGTGGTGCGGGCCCACCTGGGCCACGCGCACCTGGAGCATCACCGTGCCCCGGCCGACGGGGCCGCGCGGGAGCTCGAGCTCCTCGTCGCGGATCACGCCGTCCCGGCGCACGTCGTCGATCATGTCGCGGATCGCGGCGTGCGCGATCGCGTCGCCGCGCAC
Organism: Cellulosimicrobium sp. EB106-03-01-XG111; assembly: GCF_058792115.1. Taxonomy (NCBI): domain Bacteria; kingdom Bacillati; phylum Actinomycetota; class Actinomycetes; order Micrococcales; family Promicromonosporaceae; genus Cellulosimicrobium; species Cellulosimicrobium sp. EB106-03-01-XG111. The sequence goes on along the minus strand of NZ_JBYTEQ010000033.1, from coordinate 27,541 downwards.
CACCCCCAGCGCGTACGCGGGCGGGCTGGCCCGCACGACCTCCCCCTCGCCGTCGAGCACGACGGCGGCGGACCGCAGGACGGCCAGCACGCGGACGAGGCCCTCGTCGAGCTCCGGCGCGGGCTCCTCCCGCACCGCGCGCTGCTGCCGCTCGCTCACGCGGAACGCGATCGCCGCGATCACGCCGACGACGATGCCCACGACACCGGCGAGCAGCACGGTCACGCCCTCGATCAGACTCTCGGCTTGCACCCGTCCAGCGTACGGTCGCGTGCCGACCGTCCCGGCCCCGCGGGACCCCCGGCGGGCGCGAGCCGCCAAGAGTTCACCTGACGGCGCACTGGTGTTCACCGGCCGGTCGACCACGCCTGCGAGCGTGTCAGGAGCCGACGGCGTGCCCGGGCGCCTCCCGGCGCGTCGGGGCGCACGCCGTCACGGACCGGACCGACCGGTCACGACGAGAGGGAAGCGATGCGGGAGATCTTCGAGGCCGAGCTGAAGCAGGTCGGCGACGACCTGGCCGAGATGAGCCGGCTGGTGGAGTCGGCCGTGAACCGCGCCGGGCAGGCGCTCCTCACGGCGGACCTGCAGCTCGCGCAGTCGGTGATCGGCGACGACCACACGATCGACGCCCTCGAGCGCGAGCTCGACGAGCGTTGCGTGCTGCTGCTCGCGCAGCAGCAGCCCGTCGCGACCGACCTGCGGGTCGTCGTCAGCGCGCTGCGCATGAGCGCCACCCTGGAGCGCATGGGCGACCTCGCGCGCCACATCGCGCAGGTCGCGCGCGGCCGCTACCCGGGCCGCGCGATCGAGCCGACGCTGCACCGCACGTTCGAGCAGATGCACGACGCCGCCGTCCGCGTGGCGCGGCGCACGACCACGCTCCTCACGACGCGCGACCTCACCGTCGCGGCGAACATCGAGCGCGACGACGACCTGCTCGACAAGCTGCACCAGGACACGTTCAGCGCGCTGCTCGACGGCACGTGGACGGGCACGCCGCAGGAGACGGTCGACGTCACGCTCGTGGGTCGCTACTACGAGCGCTTCGGCGACCACGGGGTGTCGATCGCCAAGCGCGTGACGTACCTCGTGACCGGCGAGTTCGCCGACGACCGCGGCGCCCCGACGGGCACCACGCGCGCGACCGCCTGACCCGCCGCGGGCCCGGCGCGCCGGGAGGACCCGCTCGACCCGCACAGACGACCGTGGCCCGTCCGGATCTCCGGACGGGCCACGGTCGTCTGTGCGGGGCGGGGCCGGTCAGCGGCCCTGGTTCGCGACCGCCGCGGCGGCCTCGGCGGCGGCCTCGGGGTCGAGGTAGCGGCCACCCTTCGTGACGGGCTCGAAGTTCTCGTCGAGCTCGTACAGCAGCGGGATGCCGGTCGGGATGTTGAGCGCTGCGATGTCCTCGTCGGAGATGCCGTCGAGGTGCTTGACGATGGCACGCAGCGAGTTGCCGTGCGCGGCGACCAGGACGGTCTTGCCCGCCTTGAGGTCGGGGACGACCTCGCCGTCCCAGTACGGCAGGGCGCGCTCGAGCACGTCCTTGAGGCACTCCGTGCGCACGACGGGGGCGTCGGCGTAGCGCGGGTCCGTGTCCTGCGAGAACTCGGAGCCGAGCTCGATCTCGGGCGGCGGGACGTCGTAGGAGCGGCGCCAGAGCATGAACTGCTCCTCGCCGAACTCCTCGAGCGTCTGCTTCTTGTTCTTGCCCTGGAGCGCACCGTAGTGCCGCTCGTTGAGGCGCCACGACCGCTTCACGGGGATCCAGTGGCGGTCGGCCGCGTCGAGCGCGAGGTTCGCCGTCGTGATGGCGCGGCGCAGGAGCGAGGTGTGCACGACGTCGGGCAGGACGCCGGCCTCCGTGAGGAGCTGACCGCCGCGCTTCGCCTCCTCGGTGCCCTTCTCCGACAGGGCGACGTCCACCCAGCCGGTGAACAGGTTCTTGGCGTTCCATTCGCTCTCGCCGTGGCGGAGCAGCACGAGGGTGTAGGTCATGCCTCCATCCTGCCGCACGGCCCGGCGCCGCGGCACGCGCGTCCCACGTGGTGGTGACCGTCGCCGCGCGGCGTGGGACGAAGGTCCGGCCGTCCCGGCGCGGCCCGAGCATCGCCGCGCCACGGCCGGGGGCGCGGCCGGGAATCGATGCGCCGTCGCGCACGTTCTCTCCCGCATGCCGATCGACGGAGAGTACGCACCGAGCCCGAGCACCTGGTCCCGCGAGCAGGCGGAGGCCTACGAGTCGTCCGGCGGGACACGCAGCACGACCCTGAACGGGATGCCCGTCGTCGTCCTCACGACGCTCGGACGCCGCAGCGGCAAGGTCCGCAAGACCCCGCTGATGCGCGTCGAGCACGACGGCGCGTACGCGGTCGTCGCGTCGCTCGGCGGAGCGCCGCAGCACCCGGTCTGGTACCTCAACGTGCTGGCGCACCCGCGGGTCGAGCTGCAGGACGGGCCGGAGCGCCACGACTACGTCGCGCGCGAGGTCCACGGCGAGGAGAAGGCGCTGTGGTGGGAGCGCGCGGTCGCGGCCTACCCGCCGTACGCGGACTACCAGGAGAAGACGTCGCGGGAGATCCCCGTCCTCGTGCTGGAGCGCGCGGGCGGCTGAGCCGCCGCGTGACCCGGCGTGCCGGGCCGCGCGGTCAGCGCGCCGCGCGGACCTTGCGCGCCTGCGCGTAGACGTCGAGCATCCGGACCGCCGCGACGTCCCACCCGAAGCGCTCCCCCGCGCGTCGGGCCCCCTCGCCGAGGGCGGCGAGCCGTACGTCGTCGGCGAGCAGGTCCGCCAGGACGCGGGCCCAGGTCGCCGGGTCGTGGTCGGGCACGAGGACGCCGGAGACCTGGTCCTCGACGACGGTCCGCAGCCCCCCGACGGCGGCCGCGACCACGGGCGTGCCGCTCGCCTCCGCCTCGGCCGCGACGAGCCCGAACGTCTCGTTGTGCGAGGGGACGGCGACGACGTCGGCCGCCCGGTACCAGCGCACGAGCTCGTCGCGCGGGACGGGCGGGCGCACGACGAGCCGGTCGCTCACGCCCACCTGGTAGGCGAGGGCCTCGAGCTCGCGGACCGCCGTCGGGCGGCCGCTGGGGCCACCGAGCACGACGAGCGTCGGCACGGGCTCCCCGCGCGCGGCGAGGACGCCGAGCGCCCGGACGAGCACGTCCGGGCCCTTGAGCGGCTGCACGCGCCCGGCAAAGAGGACGAGGCCGCCGTCGGTGGGCAGGCCGAGCCCGGCCCTCAGCGTGCGCCGCCGCTCGCGACGCTCCCGGGCGTCGCCGGCCGCGGCGCCCGGTGCCGGGGAGAACAGCTCGAGGTCGACGCCCGGCGGCACGACGTGCACGCGCGCCGGGTCGGCCGCGTAGTCCCGCACGAGGTCCTGCGCCTCCGCGTCCGTGCTCGCGACGAGCGCGTCCGCCTCCGCGACGACCTGCTCCTCGCCGATGATGCGGCCGAGCGGCTCGGGCGCGTCGCCCGGCGCGAGCGCCGCGTTCTTCACGCGCGCGAGCGTGTGCATGGTGTGGACGAGCGGGACGTCCCAGCGGTCGGCGGCGAGCCACCCGACCTGACCCGAGAGCCAGTAGTGCGTGTGCACGACGTCGTACCAGCCCTCGTGGCGCCGCGCCTCGGCCCGCAGCACGCCGGCCGTGAAGGCGCAGAGCTGGCCCGGGAGGTCGTTCTTGTCGAGTCCCTCGAAGGGCCCGGCGGCGACGTGGCGCACCGTCACGCCGTCGGACACCTCGACCACGGGCGGCTGGCTCGACGCCGTGGCGCGCGTGAAGATCTCGACCTGCGTGCCGCGGCGCGCGAGCGCGTGCGCGAGCTCGGTCACGTACACGTTCATGCCGCCCGCGTCGCCGGTGCCCGGCTGGTCGAGCGGCGACGTGTGCACCGAGAGCATCGCGACCCGCAGCGGGTCCGACGGGTCGGGGGCGGTTCCGCCCGGCAGGTCGAGCGTCGTCACGGCGGGTCAGGCCTCCACGACGCACGCCGGGGCCGGGAGCGCGAGCACGTCGAGCACCTGGGCGGCGCCGTCCGAGCGGCGCACGCGCAGGAGCGCGAGGTTCGACGTCGGGGCGTCCGGGCCGGCCACGGCGGGCCGCTCGATGAGCGGGTCGTCGTTCTGGTTCGCCACGACGACGAGGTCGTGCAGCGGCGCGTCGGCGTCCCCCTGGTCGGCCCCGGCGGCCGACCCCGCGCCGGTCGCGGCCCCGAGGATCGCGAAGTGGCGCGGCCACGCGCCGCCCACCGGCGAGTCGGCCAGGTGGCGCAGCCTGGGCACGCCGCCGTCCGGCCCGGGCTCGACCGCGTGCACCGCGAGCACGTCGGCGCCGCGCACCGCGGCGAGGACGCGCGTGCCGTCGGCGGTGACCGCGACGTGCGAGGGGTAGTTCCCGCCGTCGGCGGGAGCAGCGGCGTGCGTGACGTCGTAGCGCGCGACGACGTCGTACGTGCGCACGCCGTCCGGCCCGTCCACCGGGGAGAGCAGGAAGAGCGCCGGGTCCAGCTCGCCGACGACGACGAGGTGCCCCGACGGGAGCGCCGCGAGGTGGCGCGGGCCCGTGCCGGGCGGGAAGGTCGCGACGACCTGGGCCGTCGAGCCGTCGGGCGCGGCCGGGTCGTGCCGTCGCAGCTCGTCGGTGCCGAGGTCGACGACGAGCACCGCCCCGCTGCCGTCGTCCGCCGCGCCGAGGTGGGCGAGCGGTGCGACGAAGTGCGCGTGCGGCCCCTCCTGGCGGTCGGTGACCGGACCGGTCCCCGCGTGCCGCTGCCGGCGCGGGCCCCCGTCGGGCGCCGCCGCGATCCCGCCGTCGTCCGCCGTCGGCACGACCGTGAGGACGCCGTCGCCGTAGTTCGCGACGAGCACGTCACCGCTCACGGCGACGTGGCACGGGTACGTGCCGCCCGTGGCGACCGGGCCGCCCCGGGGGGTGAGGGCGCCGTCGGGCCCGACGGCGAACGCCGAGACCGAGCCGGCCTCCGTCTCCCCGACCGCGTAGAGCGTGTCGCCGTCGAGCGCCAGGAACGACGGGGAGGAGGCCGCGACAGCGAGCGCGCCCCCGCCGAAGGAGCCGGTGCCCGCGGCGGGGTCGACGTCGAGCTCGACCCGCCACACGCCCTCCGCGCCGCTCGGGTGCGGGTAGGTGCCGATCCAGAGGGCGCGGGTCGCGGAGGTCATGCCTTGAGCCTAGTTCTCCGCGCGGGCGGCCCGGCACCCGCGATCCGGCCCACGAGAAGGGCGCCCGGCCGACGTGTCGTCGGCCGGGCGCCCCGGTGCTCGCTGCGACGACGCGTCAGTGCGCGGCGTCGTACGCGGTCTGGATCTCCTGGGAGATCCGACCGCGGTCGTTGACCGTGTAGCCGTTGGCACGGGCCCACTCGCGGACCTCGGTCGCCCGGGCGGAGCCGGACGAGCGGCCGCCGCTGCGGCGGGCCGGGCGGGCCGCGCTCGTGCGGGACGAGACCTTGCGCGCGTTGCCGACCCACGAGGCAAAGGCGTCGCGCAGCTCTTGCGCATTCTTCGTGCTGAGGTCGATCTCGTAGGAGACGCCGTCGAGTGCGAACGTGACGGTCTCGTCGGCCGCACCCCCGTCGAGGTCGTCGACGAGAATTACCTGGACTTTCTGGGCCACTGTGGTTTCCTCACGCTTCACAGGAATTGCTGTCGTCGTCAGGATGCCACCGTGAAAGGCGAGCGTCAATTGAACACGCCGCCACGACGGAACGCGCGGCCGGTTCTCGACGGGCAATTCCTGGACGGCGGTCCATCATTTCGGGACGCCGCCCGACGGCCTTCCCCGGAGATCAGGAGTCGTGCGCGGGCGCGGCATTCCCGCCCGCGGCGGATTCCTGTTCCGCGTCGAGGCGCGCCAGCGCGGCACGCTCGTTGCGGTCGGCGCGCACGATCGCGCGCATCGCCACGTAGAAGAGCACGCCGACGCCGATCGAGGGGATGAGCGCCGCGACGGTGGGCCAGATGTCCATGCTGTCGGTCCTAGGTTCTCGGCCGCGCTACTGCGCGGGCTTCACGAGGGGGAAGAGGATGGTCTCGCGGATGCCGAGACCGGTGAGCGCCATGAGCAGGCGGTCGATGCCCAGGCCCATCCCGCCGGACGGGGGCATCGCGTACTCCATCGCGGTGAGGAAGTCCTCGTCGATGCGCATGGCCTCCTCGTCGCCGGCCGCCGCGAGCAGGGCCTGTGCCTCGAACCGCTGCCGCTGGACCACCGGGTCCACGAGCTCGGAGTACGCCGTCGCGAGCTCGACGCCGCGGACGTAGAGGTCCCACTTCTCGACCTGGCCGCGCACCGTGCGGTGGTCGCGCGTCAGCGGCGAGGTCTCGACCGGGAAGTCCCGGACGAACGTGGGGGCCACCAGGTGGTCGCCCACGAGGTGCTCCCACAGCCCCTCGACGAGCTTTCCGTGATTGACGTTCTTCGGGTCGAACGAGAGCTCGTGCTTGTCCGCGAACGTCCGCAGCGTGTCGACCGACGTCTCGGGGGTGATGTGCTCGCCCAGCGCGTCCGAGAGCGAGTCGTACATCTTCAGCTGCGTCCATTCCCCGCCGAGGTCGTACTCGGTGCCGTCGGCGAGCGTCACGAGCGTCGTACCGAGAGCGTCCTGCGCGGCGCGCTGGACGAGGTTCTGGGTGAGCACGGCCATCGTGTCGTAGTCGCCGTAGGCCTCGTACGCCTCGAGCATCGCGAATTCCGGCGAGTGCGTGGAGTCCACGCCCTCGTTGCGGAAGTTGCGGTTGATCTCGAACACCTTCTCGACGCCGCCGACGGCCGCGCGCTTGAGGAACAGCTCGGGCGCGATACGCAGGAACAGGTCGATGTCGAACGCATTCATGTGCGTCTCGAACTGTCGCGCCGCAGCGCCCTCGGGACGCGTCTGGAGCATCGGGGTCTCGACCTCGACGAAACCGCGCTCCCAGAAGTTCTCCCGGATCGAGCGCACGACGGCGGCGCGCAGACGCACGGTGTCGCGCGCGGCCGGGCGGGCGATGAGGTCGACGTAGCGCTGGCGCACGCGCGCCTCCTCCGAGAGCTCCTTGTGGAGCACCGGGAGCGGGCGCAGCGCCTTCGCGGCGATCTGCCACGCGTCCGCGAAGACGCTCAGCTCGCCGCGACGCGAGCTGATGACGCGACCGTGCGCGAACAGGTGGTCGCCGAGGTCGACGTCGGACTTGAACGCCGCGAGCGACTCCTCCCCGACCACCGCCTGGCTGAGCATGACCTGCAGGCGGTTCCCCTCGCCGTCCTGCAGCGTGGCGAAGCACAGCTTGCCGGTGTTGCGCAGGTACACCACGCGGCCGGCGACGCCGACCTCGTCCTGCGTCTCCTCGCCCGTCTCCAGGTGCTCGTAGGCGGCACGGACCTCGGCGATCGTGGTCGTGCGCGGCACCGAGACGGGGTAGGGCTCGTCGCCGCGCGCGAGGATCCGCTCGCGCTTCTCGCGGCGGACCTGCATCTGCTCGGGCACGTCGTCGACGTGGTCCTCGGGCTCGGGCACGGCAGGAGAGGGGGTTCCGGCGGGGGAGGTCACCCCTGGATTCTACCGACGCTCCCGCGTCGCCGAGGTAGCGCCCCGGTCCAGCGAGGTCGAGGCATCGTCCCGCGAGGTAGAGGCGTGGCCATGACCGGGCCTCCGCCTCGCGGGAGCTGGGATCTACCTCGGCGGGAGGGTGGGGAGGAGGTCGAGCGCGAGGTCGAGGATCGGGGCCGAGTGGGTGAGCGCGCCGACGGACAGGTAGTCGACGCCGGTGCCCGCGACCTCGCGTGCCCGGTCGAGCGTGAGGTTGCCCGTCGCCTCGAGCTCCACCTTCGCCGGGACGCCGTCCCGCCCCTCGCGCGCCCGCACGGCCGCGACCGTGTCGGCGAGGACCGGGGTCGGCATGTTGTCCAGGAGCAGGAAGTCGGCGCCCGCCGACAGCGCCTCGAGCGCCTGCGCGGTGGTGTCGGCCTCGACCTGCACGAGCACGTCCGGGAACGTGCGGCGGATCGCCTCGATCGCGGCGCTCACCGACCCCGCGGCCACGACGTGGTTGTCCTTGACCATCGCGACGTCGTAGAGGCCCATGCGCTTGTTCGTGCCCCCGCCCGCGCGGACGGCGTACTTCTCGAGCGCGCGCAGCCCGGGGGTCGTCTTGCGCGTGTCGAGCACCTGGGCGCCGGTGTCGACGAGCTCGCGCGCCCACGCGCGCGTCGCGGTCGCGACGCCCGACGCGCGGCTCGCGAGGTTGAGCAGCGTGCGCTCCGCCGTGAGCAGCACCTGGACCGGGCCGGTCAGCGCGGCGAGGACGCGGCCGCGGCCCACGGCCTCGCCGTCGGACGCGACGAACGTCACCTCGACGGGCGGCAGGCCGAACCGCTCCGCGACCTGGCGCGTCACCTCCTCGACCACGACGAGGCCCGCGACGACCCCGTCCGCGCGCGCCACGAGGTGCGCGGTCCCGGTGGCCGACGGCGGCACGGTCGCCTGGGTGGTCACGTCGCGCCCGGGCACGGGGCCCAGGTCCTCGTCGAGCGCCCGGGCGACCGTCTCGGCGATCCACGCCGGGTCGAGGCCCGGCTCCACGCGGGACGGGACGGCGGACGGCGCTCCGCCGTCGGCGGGACGGGCGGACACGGGCTCGGCAGGGCTGCTCACGGTCCCCCACGCTATCCGCTCGTGCGGCTGCGGCGTGCCGCTGCCCGGCGGCTCCCGGCCGCCGCCCGCCCACACGGTCGCGCGGGCCCGCCGTCGCGCAGGCACCCGGTCGCGAGGTCGCGGTCGCGAGGTCGCGCGCCGCGGGTCAGCGGACGAGCAGCGTCCCGTCCGCGCCGAGCGAGACGAGCACGCGCCGCTCCCACGCCGGGTCGGTCGTCGGGAAGTCGGTGCGGAAGTGGCCGCCGCGGCTCTCGGTGCGCAGCGCCGCCGCGGCGGTGAGCGCGGTCGCGACCTGGTGCACGTTCGTCGTCTCCCACTCCGCGGCCTGCGGCTGCGCGACGACGTCGCTCGCCTCGTGCGCGTCGGTGCGGACCGCGGCGAGGCGGGTGGCGGCGGCGGCGAGCCCGTCGCCGTCGCGCAGGACGCCCGGGCCCGCGGACGCGATCGACTGGATGCGCGAGCGCGCGGCCGCCGCCACGAGCGCCGACGGCCCCGGACGGTCGACCGGCTCGCCCACCTCGAGCTCGCCCGCGGCCACGCGCTCCGTGATCTGCCGCGCCGCGCGGTGGGCGAAGACCAACCCTTCGAGCAGCGAGTTCGACGCCAGACGGTTCGCGCCGTGCACGCCCGTGCACGCGACCTCGCCGATCGCGTAGAGGCCGTCGACGGTGGAGCGCCCGTGCAGGTCCGTCACGACGCCGCCCGAGTGGTAGTGCTGGGCCGGTGCCACGGGGACGGGCTCCTCGGTCCAGTCGAGCCCGTTCTCGGCGAGCCGCTCGGTGATCGTCGGGAAGCGCGCGCGCAGGAACTCGGCGCCGAGGTGGCGTGCGTCGAGCAGCACGTGGTCCGAGCCGGTCGCGGCCATCTGCCGCACGATCGCGTGCGCGACGACGTCGCGCGGCGCGAGCTCGGCCATGGGGTGCTGCGCGGGCATGAACCGGTGGCCGTCGGTGTCGAGCAGGATCGCGCCCTCGCCGCGCACGGCCTCCGAGATGAGCGGGAGCTGACCCTTCGCGCCGAGGCCGAGCCACAGCACCGTGGGGTGGAACTGCACGAACTCCAGGTCGCCGAGCGTCGCGCCCGCGCGCAGCGCCGCGGCGATGCCGTCGCCCGTGGCCTGCGGCGGGTTGGTCGACGAGCGGAACACCTGCCCCACTCCCCCGGTCGCGAGCACGACGGCGCGCGCGAGGACCGCCCCGACACCGTCGCGCGAGCCCTCGCCGCGCACATGGAGCGTGACGCCGCACGCGCGGGGAGCATGCTCGCCCGAGCCGTCGGTCGTCAGCACGTCGAGGACGAGCGCGTTCTCGATGACCTCGATGCCGGGGTCGCGGCGCACCGCCTCGAGCTGCGCGACGAGCGCCCGCGAGATCTCCGCGCCCGTGGCGTCGCCGCCCGCGTGCGCGATCCGGTCCGCGTGGTGGCCTCCCTCGCGCGTGAGGGCGATGTCGCCGTTGGCCGCCCGGTCGAAGTTCGCGCCCCGGGCGACGAGCTCGCGCACGCGCGCGGGGCCCTCGGTGACGAGCACCTCGACGGCCGTCGGGTCGCACACGCCGGCACCCGCGACGAGCGTGTCCGCGAGGTGCGCCTCGGGCGAGTCCTCGGGGTCGAGCGCGGCGGCGATGCCGCCCTGGGCCCAGACCGTCGACCCGGACGACAGCTCGCCCTTGGTGACGAGCAGCACGTGCGGCACGCGTGTGCGCAGCTCGAGCGCCGCGGTGAGGCCCGCGATGCCCGAGCCGACGACGACGACGTCCGCCGTCGTCGTCCACCCCGGTGCGGGGGCGGCGAGGGACCGGGCGAGGTGGGGCGCGGACGCCCCGCCGGCCCGGGTCACGCGGGGCGCACCGCGGAGGCCACGCCGCCCTCGTCGACCCCGCCACGGAACGGGGCGAACGGCAGGCCGCTCGCCTCGAGGCCGTGGCCCGCGGGCACGAGCCCGGGCTCGTCCGAGAGCTCGACGATGCGGTTCTGCTCGTCCACGAAGACGACGTTCGGCAGGTAGGTGCGCGCGTCGGCGTCGTCGAGCATGCCGTAGGCGATGAGGATGACCACGTCGCCCGGCCGCACGAGGTGCGCGGCGGCGCCGTTGATGCACACCTGGCCCGCGCCGCGCTCGCCGGGGATGACGTACGTCGTCAGGCGCGCGCCGTTGGTGACGTCCACGACGTCGACCTGCTGGCCCGGGTAGAGGTCCGCGGCGTCGAGCAGGTCGGCGTCCACGGTGATCGAGCCGACGTAGTGCAGGTCGGCCTGGGTCACCGTCGCGCGGTGGATCTTGCCGATCATCATGGGTCGCTGCAGCGACGCCGGACGTCGCGGCGGGCTCGACGGGGTCTGCGCGGTCACGCGGTTCCTCCAGGTGCGGGGGCACGGCCTGCGGGGTCCGCCGCCCGGGTCGCGGGCGGCAGGATCTCGACGGCCGTGTTGTCGATGAGACGCGTGGTGCCCACGCGTGCCGCGACCAGGAGGAGCCCGGGGCCGACGGCGCCGGGCGCCAGGTCCTCCACGGTAGCGGGATCGACGAGCACCACGTAATCGACGTCAACGCCGTCGGTGGCCTCCAGGATTCCCCGCGCCGCGGCGAGCACGGACGGTGCGTCCTCCCCCGCGGCCGCGGCGTCCCGCCCGGCGCGCAGCGCGCGGCTCAGCGCGAGCGCGTGCTCGTGCTCGGCCGGGGACAGGTACGCGTTGCGCGACGACCGCGCGAGGCCGTCCGCCTCGCGCACGGTCTCGACGGCCACGACCTCCACGTCGAGGTCGAGGTCGGCGACCATGCGGCGCACCGCGAGGAGCTGCTGCGCGTCCTTCGCCCCGAACACGGCGACGTCCGGTCGCACGAGGTGGAGCAGCTTGAGCACGACCGTGAGCACGCCGTCGAAGTGCCCCGGCCTCGACGCGCCCTCCAGCACCGTCCCGATGCGCCCCGACGTCACCCGGACGATCGGGCCGTCGGCCGAGCCCAGGTCGGGGTAGAGCTCCTCGACGGGCGGTGCGAAGACGACGTCCGCGGCGGTGTCCGGGCCTGCCGCGGCGAGCAGCGCCACGTCGGCCGCGACGTCGCGCGGGTAGCGCTCGTAGTCCTCGCCGGGCCCGAACTGGAGCGGGTTGACGAAGTCCGTCACGACTACCTGGCCGTCGGCGCCCGCCTCCGCGCGCGCGCGGCGCACGAGCTCGAGGTGCCCGGCGTGCAGCGCGCCCATGGTCATGACGACGACGCGGCGCCCGTGCGGGTGCTCGGCGCGCCACGTGTCGAGCGCGGTGCGCAGTGCAGCGCGCGTCGTCACGACGGCCGGGGTCTCGGGTGCGACCGCTCCGGCGTCCGGGCGGGGCTTGCTCGTCATGCTCGTCCTTCGTCGTGCGGGTCCTGCGGGTCGTACCGGTCCTGCGGGTCGCGCGGGTCCCGCGGGTCGAGCGGGGCGGCGTCGAGCGCGTCGAGGAGCTCGCGGGCCGCCCGCTCGCCGAGGCGGCCGCCCGCGAGCGCACGGTGCGTCGCCGCGCGGCTCAGCGCCCGGTACGACGGCGGCACGTCCGCCGCGTCGCTCGTCGCGGCGAGCGCGTCCAGGGCGGCGAGGTGCTCGCGGACGGTGCCGACGTCGCCCCGCGCCACCGGCCCGGTGAGCCCGAGGAGCGCGCCGGCGCCCGCGCCCGTCCCCGACTCGGCGCCCGCGTCGGCGCCGCGCGTCGCGCCGTCGAGGGCGGCCGCGAGGAGCGGCGCGAGCGCGCGCCCCGGCTGGTCGACGCCCGCGGCCTCGAGCGCCTGCGCGGCCTGCGCGACGAGCACGACGAGGTGGTTCGCGCCGTGCGCGAGGGCGGCGTGGTAGAGCCCGCGCGACTCCTCCGCGACGACGACCGGCTCCCCGCCGAGCTCGACGACGAGCGCCTGCCCGATCGGCAGGACCGGGCCGGGAGCGGTGACGGCGAACGTCGTGCCCTCGAGGCGCGCGAGGTCGAGCGACGTGCCGGTGAACGTCATGGCGGGGTGCAGCGCGAGCGGGATCGCGCCCGCGGCGCGCGCCGGGTCGAGGACCGCCGTCCCGTAGCGGCCCGACGTGTGCACGACGATCTGGCCCGGCTGCCACGCCCCGGTGTCGGCGAGGCCGCGGACCAGGGCTGGGAGCGCGTCGTCGGGCACGGCGAGGAGCACGAGCTCGGCGCGCTCCACGACCTGCGGGACCTCGAGGACGGGCACCCCCGCGAGGAGCGTCTCGATGCGGTCGCGCGACGCGTCGGACACGCCGCTCGCGCCCACGACCGCGTGGCCGACGGCACGCAGGGCGCTGCCGAGGACCGCGCCGACACGGCCTGCCCCGACGACGCCGACCCCGAGCCGCCCGGGACGGCGACCACCCTCCGCGGGGCTCACGCGCTCTCCTCGAGCGGGACGTCGTCGCGGCGCATCCAGAGCTCCGGCCCCGCGTGCGCGCGGGCCTCGCGGGCGCGCTCCGCCTGCGTGTCGAGGAGGCGCGCGGCGTCCCGCGCGTCGAGGTGCGACACCCGGGGCGAGACCGGCCCGGGCGTCGAGTGCACGGTGAACGACGCGACGTCGAGCCGGCGCTGCAGCGGCCCCTGCTCGAGCCCGAGCGACTGCGTGCGCTCGTGCGGCACGACGACGAGGGTGCGGAAGACGCGCCCGCCCCGGAGCAGGAGCGCGCGGTCGGTGACGGTGAAGCCGTTGCGCCGCCACGAGAAGAGGTCCAGCAGGCGCGCACGGCGCGGGGACACGACGAAGTGCTGCCCGGTGTCGAGACCGGACAGGCCCTCGTCGAGCAGGCCGCGCGGGTTCGGCGTGCCGAGGTCGGGCAGCACGAGCCACAGGGCCGCGAGCGCCTCGTCGCGCGTGCCGACGGGCAGGAGCACGCTCGTGCTGTCCGTCCCGTCGGTGCTCACGCCGTACCCGGCGACGTTGACGTCGACGCGCCACCAGTCCGGCCCGCGCCAGAACGGTCCCTGCCGCAGCCGCACGGCCTGGACGCGACCGGGCGGGATCGTCTGCGAGCGGGTCTCCAGCAGGCCGTGGCGCAGGCGGATGCCGTCGGGCGAGATGGCGGACCGGAAGCCGAACTCCCCCGTGAACCGGGAGAACAGGAACCCGCCGAAGCCGAGGACGGCGGGCAGCGCGCTGAACAGGATCCCGATCTCGCGCGTGCCGACGACGACGCCCGCGATGCCGAGCACACCGAGGACGAGGCCGACCGTCGCGCCGGACCGCAGGAGCGACGCGACGAGCCGCCCCGGCCCGACGGCGGTCACGGGCTGCTCGGGCGCCTCGGCGACGAAGGACGGCGCGTCCGTCGCGGGGACCGTGACCTCTCCGACCGGCGTGCCGACGGTGCCGGGTGAGCCGGGGACCGCGGTCACAGCCGGGTCGCCGGGCGCCGTCGCGGCGGCCGGGCGCTCGCGCGCGACCCGCAGGCCCGCGGCGCGCGCGAGGAGATCGTTGCGCAGCCGGTTCGCCTCCGCCTCCTTGAGGAAGCCGAGCTTCACGCCCGAGTCCGCTCCCCCGGCGACCTCGAGCTTGAGCTCCGCGAGCCCGAAGAACCGGGCCAGGAGCGGCTGCACGACGTCGACCGCCTGGAGCCGGTCGAGGCGCGCCTTGCGCTGCTGCCGGAACAGCACGCCCGTGCGCAGGTGCACCGACTCGTCGTCGACCGCGTAGCTCGTCATGCGCCACGCGACCGCCGAGTACCCGAGCCCCACGAGGCCCACCACGAGGATGCCGAGGAGGATCATCCACCAGCGGTCGCCCTCGAGGAGGTTCTCCCCCTCGGGCAGCCCGTTGAGCGTCTGCTGGCCGACGACGACCAGGAGCACCGCGATGACCGTCCAGCCCCGCACGAGCGGGGTGACCGGGTGCACCCGGTGCCACACGAGGTCGTCGGTGGCCGGTGCGTCGTTCACAGGCCCGCCAGCCTCGCCTCGCCGCGCGACGCGAGCCGGTCGCGCAGGCGCTCCGCCTCGGCAGGCTCGAGGCCGTCGATCGTCGCGTCGGTCGACGCGGACGCCGTGTGGAGCTGGACCTGGGCGATGCCGAGCTTGCGCGCGAGCGGCCCGGCCTGGACGTCGACGTACTGCATGCGGCCGTAGGGCACGACCACGAGCGTGCGGAACATGATGCCGTGGCGGATCAGGAGGTCGTCGTCACGCTCCGCGTACCCGATCGCGCGGACCTGGCGCGGCACGAGGACGGCCGCCCACAGGCCCAGGAGCGCGAGCACGCCGAGCACGAGCCACTGCCACCAGTGCGGGAAGAGGATCGCGAGCACGACCACGGCGACGGCCGGGACCGCGAGCGTGATGCCCACGGACAGCAGGCGCGCCGTGACGAGCCGCGGCGACACGCGGGTCCACTCGATGCCGGGCGGGTCGAAGGGGCCGGTGCCGCGGGGGTCCTGGTCCCGTGCAGGGTCGGTCATGCGTCGATTCTCCCATCCCGTCCCGGTGCGGACCGGGTCGTGCACACGCCGGGGGAGGCGCGGGCCTCAGGCGGGCGTGCCCGCGCCCGGGGTCTCCGGGTCCTCGCGCGTCACCGAGCCCTCGCGGCTCTCCCGGCCCTCGCCGCGGTCGTCGGGCGGGAGCTGGCAGAACCGCTCGGCCACGAGCCCGACGACGGCCAGCACGACCGCGCACGCGGCGGCCACCCCGGCCGCGAGGGCCCGGCCACGGAACGCCTCGATCGAGAGGTCGGGCAGGGCGGCGAGCACCTGCGCGCCGTACCAGCCCGTCAGGAGCGCGCCCGTGAGCGCGGCCGCCTTCGCGAGGACGAACGTGCGCGCCGCGCGGATCGCGTCGAGCGACGGACGCTTGCCCTGCTGGTACGCGCGCACGGTCCAGCCCGCCCAGAACACCGCCGCCGCGAGCGCGAGGACGGTGACGTCCACGATCCACGGCACCGCCGGCAGGAGCGTGCCGCGGCTCTGGAGCAGGCGCACGACGAACCACCCGCCGACGGCGGTCGCGACCGCCACGAGCAGCAGGGTGCGGACGGAGGTGCGCCGCATCAGCGCTCGTCGTCGCGGCCGCTGCCGGACACCGGCCCGAACGGCGGCCACGGGTCGTTCGCCGGGTGCAGCGCGGGGTCCGCGAGCGGGCCGGGGGCGGACTCCTGCCCGCTGCCCGAGACCGGGGCGAACGGCACCGACCGGATCATCCCGTCACCCGACGACGCGGCGTCGGCGGGCGGCTGCGCGGCTGGGTGCTGCGACGCGGCGGGGTGCTGCGGCGCCGCCGGCACGGGCTCGGGCGCGTGGACCGGCGCGAAGACGGGGTGCGCGGGGGCGCCGTGCTCCGGGGCGCGCACCGCGTTCTGCGCGGGGCGCGGTGCGGTGTCGGGGGCGTCCCCGGCGTGGGGCACCGCCGGCTCGGGGTGCGACGGCGGCCGGTTCGACGGCCCGGGGAACGGGGCGACGGGGACGCCCGCGTCCTCGCGCGGGTCGAACGCGCCGTCGGGGACGATCGGCGGGGCCGCCCCCTCGGGCGCCACGCCCTCCGAGACGGGCGCGAAGACCGGACGAGCCGGGAGCGCCTCGCTCGGGGTCACCGTCTGCGGGAGACCGGCCGGCTGCGGCACGACCGGGGCCTGCGGCGGGGCGACCGGGAGCGCCGTCTCCGGGGCGGGCGGCTGCGGCCGCTCCGCGTGCTGGACGTGCGGCGGCTGCGGCTGCTGCTGCGGCTGCGGCTGCGGCGCAGGCTGCTGCTGCGGGGCCGTGGGCTGCTGCGCCGGGTGCGCCTCGTGCGGCGGCACCGGCTGCGGCACGTGCGGCTGCTGCGGAGCCGGGTGCTGCGGGACCGACGAGCCGTCGGGGGCGGGCACGCCGCCGCCCGGCGTCGCCGGTCCGTCGTACGGGGCGGCGACGGGCCCGGTGTGCGCCTGCTGGTAGGGGTCGCCCACGGGCACGTCGACGGGCACGTCGACCGGCGCAGGCGGCGGCGCGGCGGTGTCCGTGCTGCCCGTGGTCACGGGCACGGCGCCCGTCGGGTCGGGAGCAGGGTCCGTCAGCCAGTCGAGCGCGAGCCACCGGATGCCGCCGCGGTCGGGCGCGGTCGCCGCGAGGGCCGCGACCGGGCCGCCCCCGAGGCCCGGGAGCACCGCGTCCGGGTCGATCTGCGACCACGGCTCGAGCACGAACGCGCGCTCGTGCGCGCGCGGGTGCGGCAGCTCCAGGTCGTCGGCGACGGCCGTCAGCGTGCCGTAGACGATGAGGTCGACGTCGAGCGTGCGGGGACCCCAGCGCTCGTCGCGCACCCGGCCGTGCGCCTGCTCGACCGCCTGGCACGCGTGCAGCAGGTCGCGCGCCGACAGGCGCGTGCGCGCGAGGAGGACGGTGTTGAGGTAGTCCGGCTGGTCGGGGCCGCCCACGGCCTCCGTGCGGGCCAGCGGCGAGACCTCCGTGATCTCGAGGCCGGAGATCCGGTCGAGGTCCGTGATCGCGTCGCGCAGCGTCTGCTGGGCGTCGCCGAGGTTCGCGCCCAGCGCGAGCACGACCTCGACGAACCCGGCGGGCACGTCGTCCATCCGGTCGTGCTCGACGGGCGCGGCCGCCTCCGCGGCGTCGCGCGCCCCGCCGTGGGGCTCGTCGTGCGCCGGGACGGGCTCGGCCGCGGCGCCGTACGGCAGAGGCTCGGCCTCGGGGGCGGCGTGCTCGACGGGCGCGGCGTCGCCAGGGACGGTCTGCTGCTCGCCCGACGGCGCGCCGGGCGCGACCGGCGGCGCGTCGTGGTGCAGCACGTGCTCGGCGGGGCCGGCCGCGGGGACCGACCCCGCGACGAGCTCGTCGTACGACGCCGCCTGCTGCGGGTGCGGTGCCGCGTCGTCGTGCGCGGGCTCGCCGCGGTCGTCGTGCGCAGGCTCCGCGTACGGCGCCTCCCCGTACGGGGCCTCGCCGTCCGGTGCCTCCGCGTGGGTCTGCTGCGCGCCGCGGGCGTCGCCGGGGACGGCGGCGTCCCGGACGGCGGGAGCCTCGCGGGTCGCGTCGAGCGCGTCCTCCGGGGATTCGGCCGCCGTCGCACCGGACTCGGCCGCGGTCCGCGCGTCCTCGACCGGGGCACCGGCCGAGCCCGGGAGGATGCTGGGCGGCATGACCTCGGGCGCGGGGGCGAGCGGGGTCCGGTCGTCGGGCGCGGGCACGTCGCCGACCCCGTGGATGAGCGCGGGAGCGACCGACCCGACCGGGATCGGCCCGACGGGCTGCGCGTCGCGCGACCCCTGCTCCCCGCGGCGCGACAGCGGCGCGACGACGGGGACGACCACGCGGTCGCGACGGATGACGACCTCGACGTCCTCGAACGGGACCGTGATCGGCGCCTGCGGCTTGTGCACCGCGACGTCGACCGCCACGACGTCGTCGTGCGTGAGGATCGTCGCGGCGATGCGCTCGGCGACGGTCTCGACGAGGTCGGCGGGCGACCCGGCGAGTACCGCGACGACGTCCTCGGCGACACCCGCGTAGCTGACCGTCCGGGAGAGGTCGTCCCCGCTCGCGGCGGCGCGCGTGTCCAGGTGGAGCACGACGTCGGCCCGGAAGAGCTGGCCCTGCGCCTTCTCGTGCTCGAAGACGCCGTGGTGGCCCGTCGCGCTCAGGCCCGTGAGGCGGATCCGGTCGAACGGCCGTCCGTCCGCGTCGAGGACCGCTCCTGCGAACGCTGTGGTCACGTCGTGCTCCCGTCCGGTGCTGCGTCGTCGCCCGCCGGGGCGGGTCGTCGTCACCGTGTCTCGTTGCGTGTGTCGTGCTGCGCCGGGCCGCCCGCACCGCGGGGCCCCTCGCCCATCCTGCTAGGTCGTGGGCCGCGCCGTCGAGTCGCTCCCGGCCCTCGGTCCGTCCGCGGGCTCCGCCGCGGTCGCGTCCCCGGGGCGCACGACCTCGTCGCGGGCCCGCCCCCAGGCGGCGGCGACCCGCACGGCGTCGGCGGACGCCCGGACGGCGTGCACCCGCACGCACCACGCGCCCGACGCCGCGGCGAGGGTCGTGACCGCGGCGGTCGCGTCGTCGCGCAGGAGCGGCGGGACGGGCCGCCCGTCGGAGCGCGCGAGGAGGTGCCCGAGGAACCGCTTGCGGGACGCGCCCACGAGGACGGGCAGGCCGAGCGCCTCGAGCTCGCGCAGCCGCGCGAGCAGCGGCCAGTTCGACGACCCGGCCTTCGAGAAGCCGAGACCCGGGTCGAGCACGACCTGCTCGCCCCGCACGCCCGCCGCGAGGAGCGCGTCCACCCGCGCGGCGAGCTCGTCGCGCACGTCCGTGACGACGTCGTCGTAGTCCTCGAGGTCGTCCATGACGTCCGCGTGCCCGCGCCAGTGCATGCAGACGTACGCGACGCCCGTGCGCGCGACGACGTCGGCCATCGCCGGGTCGGCGAGACCGCCGGAGACGTCGTTGACGATCCGGGCGCCCGCGGCCACCGCGCGCTCGGCGACGACCGCGCGCGTCGTGTCGACGCTGACGACCGCGCCCTCGGCCGCGAGCGCGGAGATCACGGGGAGCACGCGCGCGAGCTCCGCCTCGACGGGCACGCGGCCCGCGCCGGGTCGCGTCGACTCCCCGCCCACGTCGAGGATGTCAGCACCCTCGCCCAGCAGCTCGCGCCCGTGGGCGATCGCGGCGTCCGGCTCGAACCACTCGCCGCCGTCGGAGAACGAGTCGGGCGTGACGTTGACGACGCCCATGACGAGCGTGCGGCCGACGTCCGCGAGCTCCTCGAGCCCTGCGACCACGAACCGGTCCACGGGTCTAGCGCCCCAGGATGAGGCTCATCGCCTCGGCACGCGTCGCGCCGTCGCGCATCTGGCCCCGCACGGCCGACGTGACGGTGCGCGCGCCGGGCTTGCGCACGCCGCGCATCGACATGCACAGGTGCTCGCACTCGACGACGACGATCGCACCGCGGGGCTTGAGGTGCTCCACGAGCGCGTCCGCGACCTGGGACGTGAGCCGCTCCTGCACCTGCGGGCGGCGCGCGTACACCTCGACGAGGCGCGCGAGCTTCGACAGGCCCGTGATGCGGCCGTCCACGTTGGGGATGTACCCCACGTGCGCGACGCCGTGGAAGGGCACGAGGTGGTGCTCGCACGTCGAGTACACCTCGATGTCCTTGACGAGCACCATCTCCTCGTGGCCGAGGTCGAAGGTCGTCGTCAGGACGTCCGCGGCCTCCTGGCGCAGGCCCGCGAAGATCTCGCGGTACGCGCGCGCCACGCGAGCCGGCGTCTCGCGCAGACCCTCCCGGTCCGGGTCCTCGCCGACGGCGAGCAGCAGCTCGCGGACGGCGGCCTCCGCGCGGTCCTGGTCGTACGGCGGGACGTCCGCGGGGGCGCGCAGGCCCTCCGCCGACCGGGCCGGCGTGATCGCGCCGGTGCCCGAGGAGGCGCCCGAGGGGTTCCCCATCAGTCCTGCCCCGGCTCGCGCACGTCGGTGACGTCCGTGGTCGTGTCGCGGCCGAGCGCGCGGTCGAGCGGGCTGTCCGCGGGCACCTCGCCGATGCGCTCCGGCGGGAGCTCGTCGTTCGCGGCCGCGGCCTCGTCCTGCGGGATCACGGGCGCGCCGTTCTGCGCCGCCTTCTCGGCGTCGGTGAGCACGGGACCGCGCTGGGAGACGGCCCGCTGCTCGCTCGACAGCCAGACGTCGCGCGGGGCGCGCTTCTCGACGGGGGAGAAGACGCGCGCGAGCTCGGCCTGGTTCAGCGTCTCCTTCTCGAGGAGCTCGAGCACGAGGGCGTCGAGCACGTCGCGGTACTGCGTGAGCACCTCCCACGCCTCGTCGTGCGCCGCCTCGACGAGCTTGCGGACCTCGTGGTCCACCGTGCCCGCGACCGACTCCGAGTAGTCGCGCTGGTGGCCCATGTCGCGGCCGAGGAACGGCTCGCCCGAGCCGGAGCCGAGCTTGATCGCGCCGACGCGCTCGCTCATGCCGTACTCGGTGACCATCTTGCGCGCGATCGCGGTCGCCTTCTCGATGTCGTTCGAGGCGCCCGTCGTCGGGTCGTGGAACACGAGCTCCTCGGCGACGCGGCCGCCCATCGCGTACGCGAGCTGGTCGAGCAGCTCGTTGCGCGTCGTGGAGTACTTGTCCTCGGTCGGCATGACCATCGTGTACCCGAGCGCCCGGCCGCGCGGCAGGATCGTCACCTTGGTGACGGGGTCCGTGTAGCGCATGGCCGCCGCGACGAGGGCGTGGCCGCCCTCGTGGTACGCGGTGATCTTCTGCTCCTTGACGTTCATGACGCGCGTGCGCTTCTGCGGACCGGCGATCACGCGGTCGATCGCCTCGTCGAGCGCCCGGTCGTCGATGAGCTGCGCCCCGCTGCGGGCGGTGAGGAGCGCGGCCTCGTTGAGCACGTTCGCGAGGTCGGCACCGGTGAAGCCGGGCGTGCGGCGCGCGACGGCCGCGAGGTCGATCTCGGGGACGATCGGCTTGCCCGCCGCGTGCACCCGCAGGATCGCCTCGCGACCCTTGAGGTCGGGCGCCTCGACCGCGATCTGACGGTCGAAGCGGCCCGGGCGCAGGAGCGCCGGGTCGAGGATGTCCGGGCGGTTCGTCGCGGCGATGAGGATGACGTTCGTCTTGACGTCGAAGCCGTCCATCTCCACGAGGAGCTGGTTGAGCGTCTGCTCGCGCTCGTCGTGGCCGCCGCCCATGCCGGCGCCGCGGTGGCGGCCGACGGCGTCGATCTCGTCGACGAAGATGATCGCGGGCGAGTTCTCCTTGGCCTGGTTGAACAGGTCGCGGACGCGGCTCGCGCCGACGCCGACGAACATCTCGACGAAGTCCGAGCCGGAGATCGAGTAGAACGGCACGCCCGCCTCGCCGGCGACGGCGCGCGCGAGCAGCGTCTTGCCCGTGCCGGGAGGGCCGTAGAGCAGGACGCCCTTGGGGATCTTGGCGCCGACGGCCTGGAACTTCTCCGAGTCGGAGAGGAACTCCTTGATCTCGTGGAGCTCCTCGACCGCCTCGTCGGCGCCCGCGACGTCCGCGAACGTCACCTGCGGCGTGTCCTTGGAGACGAGCTTGGCGCGCGACTTCCCGAAGCCCATGACGCGCGAGCCGCCGCCCTGCATGCGGGACAGCAGGAACCAGAAGAGCACGCCGATGATGAGGAACGGGATGAGCAGCCCGAGCAGCGAGGACCAGAACGAGGGCTGCGCGACCTCGGAGTTGTACCCGTCCTTCGGCTCCGCGGCGACGACGGCGTCGACGACCGCCTCGCCCTGCGGCTGGACGTAGTAGAACTCGACGTTCTTGCCCTTGTTCTCCTCGGTGTCCGTGCCCTCGTCGACGACGTAGTCCTCGGACAGCGTGAGACGCACGCGCTGGTCGCCGTCCACGATGAGCGCCTGCTCGACCGTGTCGCCCGAGAGCAGCTCGAGGCCCGCGGACGTGTCGATGCGCTGGACCGTGGGGCGCGACAACGTCGCGAACGCGATCCACAGGATCACGAGGCCCAGGACGATCCAGACGATCGGCCCACTGAGAATCTTCTTGATGTTCATCGGCGACGGGGCGTGCGCCCCGGATCCCTCCGCTCGCGCAAGTGTTCGGGCTCGAAACTACACTCTGGACCTTGACGCCTGCTGGGGATCTTCCCTCTGTTCGCCCAGGGCGTGGTCCGTGCTCCCTGAGCAGCTCCCTGGGCGGCCCGCGCGGGCGCCTCGCCCGCCGCGGCCCGGCTCAGCTCGAGTAGACGTGCGGCGCGAGCGTCCCGACGAACGGCAGGTTGCGGTACTTCTCCGCGTAGTCGAGGCCGTAGCCCACGACGAACTCGTTGGGGATGTCGAAGCCGACGTAGCGCACGTCGACCTCCGTCTTCGCGGCGTCGGGCTTGCGCAGCATCGCCGCGATCTCGACCGACGCCGGCCCGCGCGAGCGGAGGTTCGACAGCAGCCACGAGAGCGTGAGGCCCGAGTCGATGATGTCCTCGACGATGAGCACGTTGCGGCCGGTGAGGTCGGCGTCGAGGTCCTTGAGGATGCGCACGACGCCCGACGACTTGGTGCCCGAGCCGTACGACGACACCGCCATCCAGTCCATCTCGACGTGGCTGTGCAGGCGGCGCGCCAGGTCCGCCATGACCATGACGGCGCCCTTGAGCACGCCGACGAGCAGGAGGTCCTTGCCCGCGTAGTCACGGTCGATCTGCGCGGCGATCTCGTCGAGCCGCGCACCGAGCTGGTCCTCGGTGAGCAGGATGTTCTCGAGGTCGCCTGCGACGTCCGATGCTTCCACGGGGGTCACTCCTGAGCTGGGGGGAGGTGGGGGGTGCCGGCCCGGCGCGTTGGTCCGGGGCCCAGGGAAAGCCTGCCACACGCGCGCGACGCCCTGCGGTCGCCCGGGAGGTGCACCGGCCCCTGGCCGCGCCACGCGGTGACGAGCGCGTCGAGCGCGTCGACGTGGACGGCGAAGAGGTCGCTCCCCGGGCACCCCGCCCGCAGCGCCGCCGAACGCAGCGCACGACGCCGCAGCGCCGGGTGCGCGGCGGCGAGCGGCTCGACGTCGAGCACGACCGTCGCGCCGGGCGTCGCTCCCCCGCCGGGGCGGGAGTCCCCGTCGAGGCCGGGGTCAGCGCCGCGGCCGGGGTCAGCACCGCGGCCGGGGTCAGCACCGCGGCCGGGGTCAGCACCGCGGCCGGGGTCAGCACCGCGGCCGGGGTCAGCACCGCGGCCGGGGTCAGCACCGGGTGGGACGAGCGCCGCCGCGAGGAGGTCCGCCGCGAGCGCGTCGAGGAGGTCGGCGTCGTCGCGCAGGAGGTCGGCGCTGCGCGCGAGCGCGGGCACCGCGCCCGGGCCGAGGACCTCGACGAGCGTCGGCACGACCCGCCCGCGCACCTGCGAGCGCAGCGGCGCGCCCGTGTTCGTGGGGTCGTCCCACCAGTCGAGCCCGAGCGTGCGGCACACCGCCTCGGTCTGCGTGCGCCGCAGGGCGAGGAAGGGGCGCCGGTACGCACCGCGCCGCGGCGCCATGCCCGCGAGCGAGCGCGCGCCCGCCCCGCGGGCGAGGCCGAGGAGCACCGTCTCGGCCTGGTCGTCGAGCGTGTGCCCCAGGAGCACCGCGGCGGCCCGGTGGGCCGCCGCGGCGTCGTCGAGCGCGGCGTACCGGGCCGTCCGGGCGTGGGCCTCCGGTCCGTCGCCCGCCGTCGGGACGACGACGCGGCGCACCTCCACCGGGTCGAGCCCGAGGTCGCGGCAGCGCGCGGCGGCGGCCGCCGCGACGGCGGCGCTGCCGTCCTGGAGCCCGTGGTCGACGACGACGGCGCCCGCCCGCAGCCCGAGGCGCGGCGCCACGAACGCCGTGGCGGCCGCGAGCGCCGTCGAGTCCGCGCCGCCGGAGCAGGCGACGAGCACCGTCGCCCCCGGGGGCAGGTCGGCGAGCGCGCCGCGCACGGCGTGGCGCGCGGCGGCGACGACCGGCGCCGGCCCGCCCACGGCTCAGCCGTGCACGCGGCGCACCCAGGCGCGCGCGTCGGCGATCTCGCGGGCCGTGGGCAGGTTCTCCGGCGACGCCCAGACGGCGTTGAAGCCGTCGCGCCCGACCTCCTTCTCGACGGCGCGGACGAACGCGGCCCCGTCGCGGTACTGGGCGATCTTGGCGTCCATGCCGAGCAGGCGCCGCAGCACGACGTCGAGGCCGGAGCTGCCCTCGCCGTCGCGCCGCGCGTCGAACTTGCGGCGGATGCTGCGCACCGTGCGCACGGTGCGGGGCCCGACGGCGTCCATCGCGACGTCCGCGTGCCCCTCCAGGAGCGCCATGACGGCCGTGACGTCGGCGAGCCGGTCCTGCTCCTCGGGCGTGAGGAGGCCGTCGAGGAGGGTCGTGCCCTCGCCGCGCACCGCGTGCAGGACGGCGCGCCCCACCGCGACGAGCTTGTCGCGCAGACGGGCCTCGGCGAGGCGCCGGGACGACGCGGAGAGCTCGGTGAGCAGGTCACCGGCGCGCGTGCGCAGGTGGTCCGCGAGCCACGGCGCGGCGGCGAACTGGAGGGCGTGCGTCTGCTCGTGGAGGCACACCCAGAGGCGGAAGTCGGCGGGCCGCAGGTCGAGCGCGCGCTCGACCTGGAGCACGTTGGGCGCGACGAGCACGAGCCGGCCGGGGCCGGCCCCTGCCGCCGCCTGCCCGCTGTACGGGTCGAACTGGCCGAGGACCCGGCTCGAGAGGACCGCGAGGACCGACCCCACCTGCGCGGCGCCGACGAGGGCCGTCGCCTGCGGCACGCGACCGCTCTCCCCCACGAGCGCCTCGGTGACGCCCGTGGTGAGCGACGCCATGATCTCGGTGTTGGCGCGCGCCCAGCGCGGCCGGTCCACGACGTGCACCGTGCCCAGCGTCTGCGGGGTCCCCGCGACGGGCGTCATGCGGGTCACGTCGAGCACGTGCGGGACGGCCTCGCCCGCTGCGGTGCGCAGCCCTTCGACGAGGTCGGCCAGCTCGGCGCGCGACGCCTGCGGCCCCGGGCGCGCGAGGCGCCCGGCGATCTGCGCGGCGGCGGACCAGTCGACGACCGACCGGTCGCCGCGCGACGGGCCGTGGGGACGGCCGCCCTGCTCGACGAGAGTCACCGGCCCACGGTAACCCGCTCGTCGCGAGGTGGGCGGGGTCCGCGAGGTCGAGGGCGGGCGGGCTCGACGCACGGCACCTGAACCGGGAGCGCACCCCCGGCCGTGGCGCGGCCCGTCAAGCGGTGCAGCCGCACTCCGCGAGCGACGCCACGAAGTCGTCGAGGATCAGGCGCGCGCCGTAGGTGCCGCCGTCGGGGACGGCGTCGGCCATGAGGGAGAACACGAGGAGGCGGTCGTCGGCGGTGACGACCGTCCCGGCGAGCGACGTGACGTTCGGCAGGCTGCCGGTCTTCGCGCGCACGACGCCGCGGCCTGCGTTGGCGAGGTAGCGCTCGTCGAGCGTCCCGGACAGCCCCGCGACGGGCAGGCCCACCGCGCCGGGCCGCAGCCGCGGCTGCGCGGGGTCGGCCAGGAGGCCCACCACCTCGTCGAGCTGCGCGGGCGTGACGACGGAGCCGTCGCCGAGCCCGGACAGGTCGGCGAGCGTCGCGCCCGTGAGGTCGACGCCGAGGCCCTCGACCGCCGCCCGCACGGCCTGCGTCGCGCCGGCCCCCGATCCGGGCAGGCCCGCCTCGAGCGCGACGACCCGGCCGACGACCTCGGTGATCGTGTTGTCCGAGTGCTGGAGCAGGTACGCGACGACGTCGCCGAGCGGAGCGGACTCCACCTCGCCCACCGTGCGCCCCTCGCTCGGCGCCGGGGCCCGCACGACGTCCCCGGAGACGGTCACGCCCTCCTGCGCGAGCGCGGCCACGAACGCGTCGGCCGCGGCGAGGGCCGGGTCCTCGGCGCGCGGCGCGTACTCCTCGTCGGTGAGGCGCGCGATGTTCACCGCGAGCGCGGCGACGGGCGCGACGTAGCCGTTGCGCACGCTGGCCGGGTCGACGGTCGGCGCGACGGCAGGCCCGGTGAACAGCGTGTCGTCGAGGCGCAGCGAGACCGTCGTGCGGCCCGTCAGCCGCAGCTCGCCCGCGACCTGCGCGGCCAGGTCGCCGAGCCCGGCCCGGCCGTTGACCGCCGTCGGGTCCCCGGCGCCGGCCGCGAGCATCATGTCGCCCCCGCCCACGAGGTACACCGTCTCCTGGCCCTCGAGCACGGCACGGGTGGGCAGCGTGGTGTGCGCTCCCGGCGCGGTGAGCGCCGCCGCGGCGGTGAACGTCTTGAGGGTCGACGCCGGGACGTGCCCGACGTTCTCGCCGCTGGAGCCCAGCACGTCGCCGGTCATCGCGTCGGTCACGAGGACGCCGACGCGCGGGCCGAGCCGCGTGTCCGCGACGAGCCCGTCCACGAGGGCCTGCACCGCGCCGGTCGCGGGGACCGGCG
Organism: Cellulosimicrobium sp. EB106-03-01-XG111; assembly: GCF_058792115.1. NCBI lineage: Bacteria > Bacillati > Actinomycetota > Actinomycetes > Micrococcales > Promicromonosporaceae > Cellulosimicrobium > Cellulosimicrobium sp. EB106-03-01-XG111. Next base: position 1,019 of record NZ_JBYTEQ010000033.1, on the reverse strand, counting down.
CCGCGTCGTCGAGCGCCGGCAGCTCCACCTCGAGCGGCGGGGCGGCGACGGCGCCCGGAGCCTGCGGGAACGGCGGCGGCTCGGGGACGGGCGGCTCGAGCGTCAGCACCCCCGGGACGACGTCGTAGGCGTCGGCCGCGGCGTACCCGCCCGCGAGCGCGAGCACCACGCCGACGGCCACGCCCGTGCGCGTCGCCCAGCCCATACCTCTCCCTCGGTCCGCCCCGGCCGCCGGGGCGCGTCGTCCGTCCGCCCGTCCCGACCGGTCGCCGGTCGTCCGACCCGGCACCGGGGCCGCGGGCACGTGCGCATTATCACTCACGGCGTCGCCCGCCCAGGGCCGTACGGACTCTTGTGGGCGGACGTCCCGTGTCACACTAGTTCCCGCACGACGGCGTCGTCCGTCGATCATCCGACACCAGCCACCGCCCGAGCGCCGCGGTGCCGGTACGACTGGAGGAAGCAGTGGAGTTCGACGTCACGATCGAGATCCCCAAGGGGCAGCGCAACAAGTACGAGGTGGACCACGCGACCGGTCGCATCCGCCTCGACCGCATGCTCTTCACCTCGACCCGCTACCCCGACGACTACGGGTTCATCGAGGGGACGCTCGGCGAGGACGGCGACCCGCTGGACGCCCTCGTGCTGCTCGAGGAGCCCACGTTCCCGGGCTGCCTGATCCGCTGCCGCGCGCTCGGCATGTTCCGCATGCGTGACGAGGCCGGCGGCGACGACAAGGTGCTGTGCGTCCCGACGGGCGACCAGCGTGCCGCGTGGCGCCAGGACATCGACGACGTGTCCGACTTCCACCGCCTGGAGATCCAGCACTTCTTCGAGGTCTACAAGGACCTCGAGCCCGGCAAGTCCGTCGAGGGCGCCCACTGGGTCGGCCGCGCCGACGCCGAGGCCGAGATCGAGCGCTCCCTGCAGCGCGCCATCGACTCCGGGTACCACACGCCGGGCCACTGACCGGCTCGTCCTCCCGCACGACGGCGGCCGCCCACCTCGCGAGGTGGGCG
>NZ_JBYTEQ010000032.1:0-34982 GCF_058792115.1 Cellulosimicrobium sp. EB106-03-01-XG111 | reverse complement strand
GCGTTCGTGCGCCTCGCTGGCTGCTCCCCTGGTGGGGGGGGCGCCGCCGTCGGTCGTCCTGCGCCTCCGGGAAATCCCGCGACACGGCCCGCGGCGCATCCCTACCCTCGCGGGATGCGTGCCGTGCCTGCGTCCCTGGACCCCGCGGTCGTGCGTCGGGTCGACGCGCGGCTGGACGCCGTCGTGCGCGACGAGGGCGTCGCGGTCCCGCTCGCGGTGGAGAGCGGCAGCCGGGCGTGGGGGTTCCCGTCGCCGGACTCGGACTACGACTGCCGCTTCGTCTACGTGCGCTCCGCGGCCGACTACCTCGACCCCTGGCCGCGGCGCGACGTCGTCGAGACGCCGCTCGACGCGGTGCTGGACGTCAACGGGTGGGACCTCGTCAAGGCGGTGCGTCTGCTCGTGCGCGGGAACGCGACGCTGCTGGAGTGGCTGCGCTCTCCGATCGTGCACCGCGGCGACGCCGCGTTCCGGGCGGACCTGCTCGCGCTCGCCGAGCGGGTGGTCCACCGCGACGCCCTGCGGCGGCACTACCTGCACGTCGCGCTCGGCCAGCGGGAGCGCTGGTGGGCGGCGCAGGAGGTGCCGCTCAAGAAGCTCTTCTACGTCCTGCGTCCGGCGGCGACGCTGCGCTGGCTGCGCGTGCGGCCGGACGCCGTCCCGCCCATGCGCCTCGCGACGCTGCCCGACGAGGGCGAGGCACCGAGCGCGGTGGTCCGCGAGGCGGCCGAGCTCGTCGCGCTCAAGGCGGTCTCGCGCGAGATGGGTGCGGGCCCCGTCCCGGCGGTGCTCGGCCGGTTCGTCGACGACGAGCTCGCCGCCGCCTCGGCGGCCGCGACGGTGCCGGGAGCCGAGCCCCTGACGGCTCGCTCGGTGGCGGGAGAGTTCTTCCGGTCGGCGGTCACGCGGTACGGCCCGGCCGGGAGCGCGCCGCGGCAGCGTCCCGACGACGCGCGCACCGGAGCGTAGGGGAGCGCAGGAGGAGGACGACGTGGGACGACCGGAAGGGTTCGCGTTCGAGGTGGTGGGCGACGAAGTCGTCATCTATCACCACGGTCGGCGTGCCACCGTGCTGCGCGGTCGGACGGCGCAGGTGTTCCGCGACGATGCTGCCGCCGGCGACGAGCAGCAGCTGATGGCGCGCGTCACGGGCAACTACAAGCGGGGCAACGAGCGCGTCGCTCGCGAGCACCCGCGCAACCGCGCGGGTTGATCAGCGCTGCGCCGCGTCGCGGGCAGGGGCGTGGCGGCCGGGAGCTCGCTGGAGCGTCCGGGGCGGACGGGCGGCTGCCCGGAGCGCGGTGCTCTGCCGGCAGCCGGTCGACCGTGACTCGCGCGAGCGAGCGCGGAGGGTCGGCCCTAGCCTCTCGTGGGTGACCAACGACCAGATCGAGGACGTCGACCAGGACCTGTACGTGGCGGCGAGCGACCCCGACGCCGACGGCGCGGCGGCCGCCGCGCGCGAGGCGACCTTCCGCGCGCTCGTCGCGCGCCGGGACGCGCGCGAGACCGCGGAGGCGGCCGCGAGCGTGTGCGAGCAGGTGCAGCAGGTGGCGGAGGCCGCCGAACGGAGCGCGCAGGACGCGCTGACGTCCGCGACCGTCGCGCGCGCTGCCGCTCTCCTCGGCGACGAGGCGATCGCCCGGCAGGCGGCGCGCGACGCGAGCGCCGCGGCCCGGGAGGCCGCGCGCGAGGCGGTCACTCTGGACACGGCGCGGCCCGAGCTCTAGACATCACCGGTTCGTGCGCGCGGGGCCTGTCGTCCGTCCGTGCCGTCCCGAGTCCCGCGGCGGCGCTCGTCGTCCCCCTCTACCCTGGTGGCCCAGCCCGGCGACCGCTCGGTGCTGACCACCCAGCCACCGGTCGACGGTGGGAGAGCGAGGTCTGCCGTGCCCCGAGCGCGTCGGCGCGAGCGCTCGTCGGCGGGCACGGTCCTGCCGGCCCTCCAGGAGCGGTACGACCTGATCGACGGGGTGCGGGTGTACTCCGTCGTCGCGGAGCCGGTCCGGGCGGCTCGGCCGGAGGGGGTGGTCGCACCGGCCGAGGTGGTCCTCGTGCACGGTCTCGCCCTGTCGACGCGGTACCTGGAGCCGGGTGTCCGGCGGCTCGGGACGGACCGTCGCACCGCCGCCCTGGACCTGCCGGGCGTCGGCCGCAGCGGCCGCCCGCCGCACCTGCCGTCGATGGCCGAGATGGCGGACGTCGTGGCCCGCTGGATGGACGGGCTCGGCATGACGGGCGCGGACGTCGTCGGGCACTCGTTGGGCTGCCAGATCGTCAGTCATCTCGCGGCGGAGCGGCCCGACCTGGTCCGGCGGGTCGTCCTCGTCGGTCCCTCCCGGGACCCGGAGCACCCCCGGTGGTGGCAGAGCGCGTGGCGCCTGCTCCTCGACGGCCCGCGCGAGAGGTGGTCGCTGCTGCCGATCGCCGTCGTGGACTACCTGCGGGCCGGTCCGGTCGCGGCGGTGCGGGCCCTGAAGCAGGCGCGCCGCGCCGAGGTCAGCCACCTGGTGCAGAGCATCACGCAGCCCGTCCTCGTGCTCGTCGGGGACCGCGACCCGCTCGTCTCGGGGACGTGGGCCCGCCGCCTCGTCGACGCGCTGCCCGACGGGCGGCTCGTCACGGTCCCGGGGGCTCCGCACGGGCTGCCGTACTCCAGCGTCGAGTCGTTCGTCGCGACCACACGGGACTTCCTCGACCGCGAGGAACCGTGACGTCGAGCACCGCACGTCCACCGAGATGAGGGGTGCCCCGGGTGGGATTCGAACCCACACTGGATCGGGTTTGAGCCGAACGCCTCTGCCGGTTGGGCTACCGGGGCCGTGCACGGAGCGGACCTGTCGGTCTCCGCCGCGCGGGCACCATCGAACCACACACGCGTGCCTTCACGAGAATCACACTCCCCGGAGGGCGAAACGCGGGGGCGGCACCCGGTGCGGCGCACTACGATGAGTCCCGTGAGTGACCAGACAGCGCAGCCCGAGGACAAGCAGCCGCTCGACCTGCCCCCGATGATCGAGCCCGAGCCCGCCACCACCCCCGCCCCGTCGGGTCGTGCCGCGCGCCGCGCCGTCGTCGCGGAGGACGAGGCCCTGATCCGTCTCGACGTCGTCGAGACGCTGCGGGACGCCGGGTTCGAGGTCGTCGGCGAGGCCGGCGACGGTGCGACGGCGGTGAAGCTGGCGCTCGAGCTCAAGCCCGACGTCGTGGTCATGGACGTGAAGATGCCCGAGCTCGACGGCATCTCCGCGGCGGAGCAGATCGGCAAGGCGCACGCCGCCCCGGTCGTCCTGCTGACGGCGTTCTCGCAGGCGGAGCTCGTCGAGCGGGCGCGCGACGCCGGCGCCATGGCGTACGTCGTCAAGCCGTTCACGCCGGCGGACCTGCTGCCCGCGGTCGAGATCGCGATCTCGCGCTACTCGCAGATCACCGCCCTCGAGTCCGAGGTGGCCGACCTCGCGGAGCGCTTCGAGACGCGCAAGCGCGTCGACCGCGCGAAGGGCCTGCTCATGACGAAGATGGGCCTGTCGGAGCCGGAGTCGTTCCGCTGGATCCAGAAGACGTCGATGGACCGCCGCCTCACCATGCGCGAGGTCGCGGACGCCGTCATCGAGCAGGTCGGCGGCGCCTGAGCCGCCCGCCGCGCCCGGTGCGCCGCGCGGGGTCCTGATCAGGACCTTTGTCACGGGGCTCCGGGCGGGCTATCGTCTTGGACTGGCGTCCAGCAGTTCCGGGGCGGTGAACACGGTCGCCACGTAGTGCTCAGTCGACGGCCGACGGTGCTGTCCGAGCGACGTGGACCTTCTCACGCCCCACGTCCCTCGGTGCCGCCGGTCCACGGTGCGAACGAGGAGGAGCGCAGTGCGCCCAGCAGTGGAGGTCAGGCCCGCGGTCGGTGACGACCTGCCGGGGATCGCTGTGCTGTGCTCGGAGGCACGCCGCGAGTCGGCGTCCGGGGCGCAGATCTGCGCGCCCGACGAGGACCGCCTGGTCCGGCACCTGTCGGTGCTGCTCACCCTGCCCGGCGGCAACGTGCTCGTCGCCCTGCACGACGGCCGCCCCGTCGGGTTCGTCCTGGCCCGCGTGCTCGACCCGCACCTGTTCGCGGACGAGCCGAGCCTGTACGTCGAGGCCGTGTACGTGGGGGAGGACGCCCGGCGCCGCGGGGTGGGCCACGCGCTCCTCAGCGCGACGGCCGAGCTCGCCGCGTCGTCCGGCGCGACGCACGTCTACTCCGTGCCGATCCCCGGTTCCCGTGGGGTGCAGCGCTTCCTCGCGCGGCTGGGCTTCGGCCCGGTGGCCGGGCACCGCGTCGTCTCGACGGCGGTCCTGCAGCGCCGGCTCGCGGCCGACCTCACCCCCGCCCGACGGGGCACGCGCTCGCTCGAGGACCTCATCGCGCGCCGTCGTCGCGCCCGCACCGAGACCATGTCCGGGCCGGTCGACCTGCGCGAGTTCCAGGCCGAGTACAACCGCCGCGCGGGCGTGGTGACGCCGGCCGACACGCGCGAGACCCTGCCCGGCTGAGGCGGGCGTCCGCGTCCTGCGGCCGGCGTCGCCCGGTCAGCCCTGCGCGAGGATCAGGCACGTGAGGCGCGCCGTGCACACGCGGCGACCCTCGTCGTCGGACACGACGATCTCGTAGCTCGCCGTCGTGCGTCCGCGGTGCACCGCGACCGCCTCGCCGTGCACCCAGCCGTCGCGCACCCCCCGGTGGTGCGTCGCGTTCACCTCGATGCCCACGGCCGCGCGGCCGGGCCCCCCGTGCAGCTGCGCGGCGACGGAACCCAGCGTCTCGGCGAGGACGACGGACGCACCCCCGTGCAGCAGCCCCGCGGGCTGCGTGTTGCCCGCCACGGGCATGCGGGCCGTGACGCGGTCGGCCCCCACCTCGCCCAGCTCGATGCCCATGCGCTCGATGAGCGTCCCCTCGGTGCGCAGGCCCATCGCCTCGTAGGCGTGGCGCGGGGCGTCGGGTGTCGACGGGGTGGTGGGGGACGGCGTCCCGGTCGGGGCGGCGTTCTGGTCGGAGCCGTGCGTGTGGGTCATGGGCGATAGGTTGGCACCCGTGACGACCTCCGCGCGACCTCGCCTCCTGCTCATCGACGGACACTCCATGGCCTACCGCGCGTTCTTCGCGCTCCCGGCGGAGAACTTCTCGACGACCACGGGACAGCACACGAACGCGGTGTACGGGTTCACCTCGATGCTCATCAACCTCCTGCGGGACGAGGAGCCCACGCACGTCGCCGTCGCGTTCGACGCCGGGCGCCAGTCCTTCCGCACCGAGATCCTGCCCAGCTACAAGGGCACGCGGGAGTCCACGCCCGAGCCGTTCCGGGGCCAGGTGCCGCTCATCAAGGAGATCCTCGAGACGCTGCACATCCCCACGCTCGAGCGCGAGGGCTACGAGGCCGACGACATCTTCGCCACCCTGGCGACGCAGGGCGCCGCCGCCGGGATGGAGGTGCTCGTCTGCTCGGGGGACCGGGACTCGTTCCAGCTCGTCGGCCCGGACGTCACGGTGCTCTACCCGAAGAAGGGCGTCTCGGAGCTCGCGCGCATGGACAGCGCCGCCGTCGTCGAGAAGTACGGCGTGCCGCCCGAGCGCTACCCGGACCTCGCCGCTCTCGTCGGCGAGACGTCCGACAACCTGCCGGGCATCCCCGGCGTCGGCCCCAAGACGGCCGCCAAGTGGATCACGGCGTACGGCGACCTGGACGGCCTGCTGGACCACGCGGACGAGATCAAGGGCAAGGCGGGGGAGAACCTCCGGGCGCACCTCGACCAGGTCCGCCTCAACCGGCAGCTCAACGCGCTCCTGCTCGACCTCGAGCTGCCCGTCGGCCCCGACGACCTCGCGACCCGTCCCTGGGACCGCGAGGCCGCCCACCGCGTGCTCGACGCCCTCGAGTTCCGCGCCCTGCGCGACCGGCTCTTCGCGATCGCCCCCGAGGGCGAGGTCGAGGCCGAGGCGGGGTTCGACGTCGCGCTCGCCGACGTCCTGCCCGGGGGCCTGGGCGCCTGGCTGGCCGAGCACGGCACGCGCCCGCTCGGCGTCGAGGTGGCCGGCAAGGCCGTCCCGGGCGGCGGGGACGCCTGGGGCCTCGCGGTGTCCGACGACGCCGGGGCGGCCGTCGCGCTCGAGCTCGCCGACGTCGCGGGCGCCGACGACGAGGCGCTCGCCGCGTGGCTCGCCGACCCGGAGCGCCCCAAGGTCGTGCACGGTGCGAAGTCGGCCTGGCACGAGCTCGCGGCGCGGGGGTACGACCTCGCGGGCGTCACGTTCGACACCGAGCTCGCCGCGTACCTGTGCCACCCCGACCAGCGCGGCTACGACCTGGGCGACCTCGTCGTGCGGCACCTGCACCGTGAGCTGCGCCCGGACACCGAGGCCGGCAACGACGCCCAGGGCGCGCTCGACCTCTCGCTCGACGGCAGCGGCGAGCAGGAGCGGGACGCGGTGCGTGCCCTCGCCGTCGCCCAGCTCGGCGAGGTCCTCGCGGGCGAGCTCGAGGACCGGGGGGCCACGACGCTCCTCGCCGACCTCGAGCTGCCGCTGTCCCAGGTGCTCGCGCGCATGGAGCAGCGCGGCATCGCGGCGGACGTCACGTACCTGCGCGAGCTCGAGCAGCACTTCGGCGACCTCGTCGCGACGGCCGCGTCGGAGGCGTACGCCGTCATCGGGCGCGAGGTGAACCTGGGTTCCCCCAAGCAGCTCCAGGAGGTGCTGTTCGACCAGCTGGGGATGCCCAAGACGAAGAAGATCAAGACGGGCTACACGACCGACGCGTCGGCGCTCGCGGACCTCTTCGTCAAGACGCAGCACCCGTTCCTCGAGCACCTGCTCGCCCACCGCGACGCCTCGCGGCTCCGCCAGACGGTCGAGGGGCTGCTGAAGTCCGTGGCCGACGACGGCCGCATCCACACGACGTTCCAGCAGACGATCGCGGCGACGGGCCGGCTCAGCTCGACCGACCCCAACCTGCAGAACATCCCGATCCGCACCGAGGCGGGCCGGCGCATCCGGCGCGCGTTCGTCGTCGGCGAGGGCTACGAGACCCTCATGACGGCCGACTACAGCCAGATCGAGATGCGCATCATGGCGCACCTCTCGGGCGACGAGGGCCTCATCGAGGCCTTCCGGTCCGGGGAGGACCTGCACTCCTACGTCGGGTCGCGCGTGTTCGAGGTCCCCGCGGCCGAGGTCACGCCCGCGATGCGCTCGAAGATCAAGGCCATGTCGTACGGCCTCGCGTACGGGCTGTCGGCGTTCGGGCTCTCGCAGCAGCTCACCATCGAGGTGGGCGAGGCCCAGAAGCTCATGGACGACTACTTCGAGCGCTTCGGCGGCGTGCGCGACTACCTCACGGGCGTCGTCGACGAGGCGCGGGCCACGGGCTACACGGCGACCATCCTCGGGCGCCGCCGGTACCTGCCCGACCTCACGAGCGACAACCGGCAGCGCCGCCAGATGGCGGAGCGCATGGCCCTCAACGCGCCCATCCAGGGCAGCGCGGCCGACATCATCAAGGTCGCGATGCTCAACGTGCAGCGCGCGATCGACGAGCGCGGGCTCCGGTCGCGGCTGCTCCTCCAGGTGCACGACGAGCTCGTGGTCGAGGTGGCTGCGGGCGAGCGCGACGCGGTCGAGGAGGTGCTGCGCACGCAGATGGGCGCGGCCGCCGAGCTGGACGTGCCGCTCGACGTCTCGGTCGGCGTCGGGGCCACGTGGCACGAGGCGGGCCACTGACCCGGGCGACTCAGCCCGGGAGGCGCGTGCGGAAGATCGCCGTCCCGGGCAGGTAGGCGCCGCGCACCGGGCCCCAGCCGCCCCACACCTCGGAGTTGTCGGCGGGCCACTCGGGCTCGACGACGTCGCGCAGCTCCAGCCCGGCGGCGACGACCTCGCGCACGTGGTCGCCCAGGGTGCGGTGGTACTCGGCGTAGACGACCCGGCCGGCGGCGTCGGTCTCGACGTACGGCCGGCGGTCGAAGTAGGACCGGTTCGCGGTCAGCCCGTGCTCGCTCGGGTCGTCGGGGAACGCCCACCGGGTCGGGTGCGTCACCGAGAACGTCCACGTACCGCCGGGCCGCAGCACCCGCGCGACCTCCCGGTGGACGGCTGCCGCGTCGGGCACGAACGGGATCGCGCCGAACGAGGTGAACGCGACGTCGAACGTGGCGTCGGCGAGCGGGAGCCGGCGCGCGTCGGCCTGGAGGGCCGGGACGCGCACGCCCGTCGCCCGGTCGAGGGCCGCCCCCGCGGCGAGCATGCCGCCGGACACGTCCGTCGCGACGACCTCCGCCCCCTGCGTCACGAGCCAGCGCGAGCACTGCGCCGCGCCCGCGCCGACCTCGAGCACCCGGCGTCCCGCGACGTCGCCGAGCAGACGTGCGTCCCGCTCGCGCAGTCCCTCCGGGCACCAGCAGAAGTCCGCCGCGCCGAGGAAGGTCCCGTGCTCGTCGAGGTACTCCTGCGCGTTGGCGTCCCACCAGCCGCGGCCGGCGCGGCCGCCCTCGGTGGCGGGCACGTCGCGGTAGCCGGCGTCGGCGGTCGGGCCGGGGGCCGCGCCGGAGTGCGCGACGACGGGCGGCTCGGGCGTGGCGGACGTGCTCATGCCCCCATTCTCCCCGTCGGCGCCCGCCGCACGGCCCGTCCGGTCGGGACCTTGGTCGTCGGCGTGCCCGCGGACCGGGACGGGCGGTGACCTGTCGCGCGGGGGTGGCTAGGGTTGAGGGTGACGCGGTGCCGCGGAGGTCGGCACCTCCGTCGACGCCCGGCATGCGCGCGAGGACGCGCGACGCGACGACGAGACGGAGGAACAGGTGCGCATCGGACTTCTCACCGGCGGGGGCGACTGCCCCGGCCTGAACGCGGCGATCCGGGCCGTGGTCAAGCAGGGGACGGGGGAGTACGGGCACACCATCATCGGCTTCCGCAACGGCTGGCGCGGCGTCGTCGACGGCGACGTGCACCCGCTCGGCCGTCAGGACATCCGGAACGTCCTGCCCGTGGGCGGCACGCTGCTCGGCACGGCCCGGTTCCACCCGCGCGAGGAGGACGGCAGCATGGACGCCGTGCTCGCGACGGTCGAGGCGGAGCACCTCGACGCGCTGATCTGCATCGGCGGCGACGGCACGCTGCACGCGGCGAGCCGCGTCGCGGAGGCGGGCGTGAAGATCGTCGCCATCCCCAAGACGATCGACAACGACGTCGAGGGCACGGATCTGTCGATCGGGTTCCACACCGCCGTGAACATCGCGACGGAGGCGCTGGACCGCGTGCACACGACGGCGGAGAGCCACAACCGCGTCATGGTGGTCGAGGTCATGGGCCGCCACGCCGGCTGGATCGCGGTCAACGCGGGCATCGCCGGCGGCGCGGAGGTCGTGCTCGCGCCGGAGCAGCCGTTCGACATCGACCAGGTCGTGAAGTTCCTCCGGCACCGGCACCGCGCCCACGCGAACTTCTCGATCGTCGTCGTGGCCGAGGGCGCCGTGCCGCGCGAGGGGTCGTCGATGGAGTTCACGCAGCAGCTCGGCCGGTTCGGCGAGATCGTCGCCGGGTCCATCGGGGAGCGCGTGAGCGCCGAGATCGCGCAGCGCACCGGGTTCGACACCCGGCTCACGGTGCTCGGGCACGTGCAGCGCGGGGGCGAGCCGACGCCGACCGACCGGATCCTCGGCAGCCGCTTCGGCGTCGCGGCCGTGGACGCGGTGAGCGCGGGGACGTCGGGCGTCATGACGGCGCTGCGGGGCGAGCGCGTCGAGCTCGTGCCGCTCGCGGAGGTCGCGGGCCGCCCCAAGCGGGTCCCGGAAGAGCTGCTGCGGGTCGCGCGCGTGCTCGCGTGACGCGGAACCGGTAGCCGGGACGCCCCGGCGGGGCGCGCGCGACCGCGTTGACCGCCGGGGTGACACCCGGATAAGGTGGACGGCGGTGCGCTGCGCCCGCCTTCATCCCGAGCCACGACGTCGACCACGGCGTCGGAGCGTCCGGGGGCGTCGGCGGGAGACGCGCCGAGAAACCCTACCCGCTCGACTACACCTGTCCGCATCGGAGCATCGAACTCAATGACCATCTCTACCCCCGCGAAGTCCGCACCCCAGGTTGCCGTCAACGACATCGGCACCGAGGAGGACTTCCTCGCCGCCGTTGACGCGACCATCAAGTACTTCAACGACGGCGACATCGTCGAAGGCACGATCGTCAAGGTGGACCGCGACGAGGTCCTCCTCGACATCGGCTACAAGACCGAGGGCGTCATCCCCTCCCGCGAGCTGTCCATCAAGCACGACGTGGACCCCGGTGAGGTCGTCAACGTCGGCGACGCGGTCGAGGCCCTCGTCCTCCAGAAGGAGGACAAGGAAGGCCGTCTGATCCTGTCCAAGAAGCGCGCCCAGTACGAGCGCGCCTGGGGCACGATCGAGAAGATCAAGGAGGAGGACGGCGTCGTCACCGGCACCGTCATCGAGGTCGTCAAGGGTGGTCTCATCCTCGACATCGGCCTCCGTGGCTTCCTCCCGGCCTCCCTGGTGGAGATGCGTCGCGTCCGCGACCTCCAGCCGTACGTCGGCAAGGAGATCGAGGCGAAGATCATCGAGCTCGACAAGAACCGCAACAACGTCGTCCTCTCGCGCCGTGCCTGGCTCGAGCAGACGCAGTCCGAGGTCCGCTCCACCTTCCTGCAGACGCTGCAGAAGGGCCAGGTGCGCCCCGGTGTCGTCTCCTCGATCGTCAACTTCGGTGCGTTCGTGGACCTCGGCGGTGTCGACGGTCTCGTGCACGTCTCCGAGCTGTCCTGGAAGCACATCGACCACCCGTCCGAGGTCGTCGAGGTCGGCCAGGAGGTCACGGTCGAGGTCCTGGACGTCGACTTCGACCGCGAGCGCGTCTCGCTGTCGCTCAAGGCGACGCAGGAGGACCCGTGGCAGACGTTCGCCCGGACCCACGCGATCGGTCAGGTCGTGCCGGGCAAGGTCACCAAGCTCGTCCCCTTCGGTGCGTTCGTGCGCGTCGAGGACGGCATCGAGGGCCTCGTGCACATCTCGGAGCTGGCCGTGCGCCACGTCGAGCTGCCGGAGCAGGTCGTCAACGTCGGTGACGAGGTCTTCGTCAAGGTCATCGACATCGACCTCGAGCGCCGCCGCATCTCGCTGTCGCTCAAGCAGGCCAACGAGGGCGTGGACCCGGAGTCGGACGACTTCGACCCCGCGCTCTACGGCATGGCCGCCGAGTACGACGAGCAGGGGAACTACAAGTACCCCGAGGGCTTCGACCCGGAGACCAACGAGTGGCTCGAGGGCTTCGAGACGCAGCGCGAGGCGTGGGAGGCGGAGTACGCCAAGGCGCACGAGCGCTGGGAGGCGCACCGCAAGCAGGTCGCCGAGGCCGTCAAGGCCGACTACGACGCCGCGTCGGGCGAGAGCACGAGCTCCTCGAGCTCGTCGTCGTCGTCCAGCACGTCCTACTCGTCGGCCCCGGCCGCCGAGGCGACGGGCACGCTCGCGTCGGACGAGGCGCTCGCCGCGCTCCGCGAGAAGCTCACGGGCAACTGACCCGGCCGGCGGCCCCGCGCGGGACGCCACGCTGAGCAGACGAAGGCCCGCCACCCCTCGGGGTGGCGGGCCTTCGCCGTGTCGGTACGCACGCACCCTGGCACCCACGCGCCGACCAGGTGGTTCTGGTCCGTCAGTGGCCGCGGACGAGCCGGGACCGCCTGGTCGACGAGCTGGGACCGCCTGGTCGGCGGTTCGGCCGTCAGGCGGTCGCCGTCGCCGGCACGGGGGCCGGGGCCGGGTCGCTGCCCGACGGCGCGGGCGAGTCGGCGAACTGCGTCCGGTAGAGCGTGGCGTAGCGTCCGCCGCGCGCCAGGAGCTCGGTGTGCGTGCCCGTCTCGACGACGCGGCCGGCGTCGAGCACGACGATGAGGTCGGCCTCGCGGACGGTCGAGAGCCGGTGGGCGATGACGAGCGAGGTGCGCCCGCGCAGCGCCTCGGCGAGCGCGGCCTGGACCGCCGCCTCGGAGTCCGAGTCGAGGTGCGCCGTCGCCTCGTCGAGGACGACGAGCTGCGGGGCCTTGAGGAACACCCGCGCGATCGCGAGGCGCTGCCGCTCGCCGCCGGACATCCGGTAGCCGCGGTCGCCCACCACGGTGTCCATGCCGGACGGCAGCGCGGCGACGACGTCCCACACGTGCGCGCGCCGCAGGGCGGACTCGAGCTCGGCGTCCGTCGCGTCGGGCTTGGCGTACCGCAGGTTCTCCGCGATCGAGTCGTGGAAGAGGTGCGCCTCCTGCGTGACGACGCCGACGGCGTCGTGCAGGCTCTCCTGCGTGACGTCGCGCAGGTCGCGACCGGCGATCCGCACGTGGCCGGCGCTCGGGTCGTACATGCGCGTCACGAGCTGCGACACGGTGGTCTTGCCTGCGCCGGACGACCCGACGAGCGCGACCATGGCGCCCGCGGGCACGGAGAACGAGACGTCGTGGAGCGTGTCGGTCGTCGGGTCGGTGCCCTCCACCGCCACGGACTCGAGCGAGGCGAGGGAGACCTCGGCCGCGCTCGGGTAGCGGAAGGTCACGCCGTCGAGCTCGAGGCTCGCGCCCTGGCGCGCGACGGCCGCGGCGAGGTCGTCGGCGTCGGGGGCGTCCGTGACGGTGGGCTCGAGGTCGAGCACCTCGAGCACGCGCTCGAAGCTGACGAGCGCCGTCATGACGTCGACCTGGACGTTCGACATGGCCGTGAGGGGGCCGTAGAGGCGGCCCAGGTAGGCGGTCAGCGCGACGACGGTGCCGACGGTGAGCGAGCCCGAGATGGCCATGACGCCGCCGAGGCCGTAGACGATCGCGACGGCGACGGACGCGACGACGGTCAGCCCGACGCGGAACACGGTCCCGTACATCGCCTGGCGCACCCCGATGTCGCGGACCCGCCGTGCCTGGGCGGCGAACCGGGACGACTCGCGGTCGGGGTCGCCGAACACCTTGACGAGGTGGGCGCCCGCCACGTTGAAGCGCTCGTTCATCGTCTGCGCCGCTTCGGCGTTGAGCTCGTAGCTCTCGCGCGTGATCGCGGCGAGACGCTTGCCGACCCAGCGGGCGGGCAGGACGAAGGCGGGCAGGAGGGTGAGCGCGAGGAGCGTGAGCTGCCACGACATCGAGAGCATCGCGGCGAGCACGAACACGACGGTGAGCAGGTTGGAGAACACGTTCGACAGGGTCGAGGTGAACGCCTGCTGGGCGCCGAGGACGTCGCCGTTGAGGCGCTGGACGAGCGCACCGGTGCGCGTCCGGCTGAAGAAGGCGAGCGGCATGCGCTGGACGTGGTCGAAGACGGCGGTGCGCAGGTCGACGATGAGCCCCTCGCCGATGCGCGAGGAGAACCAGCGCTGCGCCACGCCGAGCGCGCCGGAGAGCACGGCGAGACCGGCGGCGACGGCCGAGAGGGCGACGACCAGGCCGACGTCCCCGGCGGTGATGCCGTCGTCGATGATGCGCTGGAAGAGCAGCGGGGTGACCGCGCCCGCGGCGGCGTCCACGGAGATGAGCACGAGGAAGGCGGCGAGCTGGCGCCGGTAGGGCCGGGCGAACGTGAGCACCCGGCGGATCGTGCCGCGGTGCAGCCGCCGGGAGGTGACGGAGGAGTCCTGGCGGAAGGAGCGCATGCCGCGCGGGCCGCCGTGGCCGGGGAGGGGTGAGGGGAAAGACATGGGGCCTCCTGGGTGGGGGAGGGGCGCGTCGTCCGCGGCGGCGGTGGCCGTCCGGCGGGCGCGGTCCGAGGATCGCTCGCGCGAAACGATAGTGAGTCTAACTCACAATGAGCCGATACCACAAGTGGGACCGGTCCCGGTACGCTCGCCTCGTGACGACCGACCCGAGCCAGCCTGCCACGCCGGGCGCACCCCCGGGCGGCCGGGCCGCCTCCCCCGACGAGGCGGGGGAGTTCCTCGCGCTCCTGCACGCCGCGCTGCGCAGCGTACGCCGCGAGGCGAGCGAGCGGCTCGAGCCCGCGGGGACGACGCCCGGCCAGTTCCGGATGCTGCGCTTCCTCTCCCGCTGCGACGGACCGTGCCGGCTCGGCGCGGTGGCGTCGGCCCTCGACGTCGCGCCGCGCTCGGTCACCTCGAAGGTCGACGACGCCGAGCGGGCCGGCCTCGTGCGCCGCACCCCGGACCCGCAGGACCGGCGCGCCACGCTCGTCGAGCTCACCCCGCGTGGGCGTGAGGTCGTCGAGCAGGTCGGGGCGGAGCGCTCCTCGAGCGCGGGCACCCTGCTGGCCCGCCTGGACGCGCACGAGCGCGCCGAGCTGCTCCGGCTCCTGCGCGCCGTCGCGGGCGAGCGGCCCGACGGCGGCGCCACGCCCGAGCAGCTCCCCGGCGCCGGGTCCCACGGCTGAGCGCCACGCGGTGGCCGGTAGCCGCCCCGACGCGGGGCGGTGCGCCGGCTGGCAGGATGGACGCATGTTTCGCATCGGCCTGACCGGAGGAATAGCGGCGGGGAAGTCCGTCGCGCTCGCCCGCTTCGCCGAGCTGGGCGCGGTGGTCGTCGACTACGACGCCCTCGCGCGGGACGCCGTCGCGCCCGGCACCGTCGGGCTCGACGAGGTCGTCGAGGCGTTCGGCCCCGGCGTGCTCGACGAGGACGGCGCGCTCGACCGGCCTGCGCTCGGACGCGTGGTGTTCGGCGACGACGCCGCGCGCGAGCGGCTCAACGCGATCGTCCACCCCGAGGTGCGGCGGCTCGCCGCCGAGCGCGAGGCCGCCGCCGGCGCGGCCGACCCGCGGGCCGTCGTCGTGCACGACATCCCGCTCCTCGTCGAGACGGGCGACCCGGCGCGGTTCCACTGCGTCGTGGTCGTGCACACGCCCGAGGACGTCCGGGTGGACCGTCTCGTCTCGTCGCGCGGGCTGAGCGAGGACGAGGCGCGTGCGCGGCTCGCCGCGCAGGCCGACGACGCGGCGCGCCTCGCGGCCGCGGACGTCACCCTCGACGGGTCGGGCGAGCCCGACGCGCTGCGCACGCAGGTCGACGCGCTCTGGGCCCGTGTGCGCGCGGAGGTCGACGCGGAAGCGCTCGCGGAGCTCGAGGAGCGCGAGGCGTGACGGTCGTGGTGAGCGGCTTCGAGCCCTTCGGCGGCGACGCCACGAACCCCTCGTGGGAGACCGCCGAGCTGCTCGCCGAGCGCGGCGAGCAGCTCGTGGGGGACCGCGTCGTCGCCGTCCGGCTCCCCGTGACGTTCGCCGGCGCCTGGCCCGCGCTCGACGCCGCCGTGCGCGAGCACGACCCGGAGGTCGTCGTCGCGCTGGGGCTCGCGGGCGGTGCCGGACGCGTGCGCCTCGAACGCGTGGCCGTGAACGTGCGCGACGCCCGGATCCCTGACAACGCCGGAGCGCAGCCGGTCGACGTCCCCGTCGTGCCGGGGGCGCCCGTGGGGCACTGGTCCACGCTCCCGCTCAAGGCGTCGCTCCTCGCGGTCCGGGAGGTCGGCGTCCCCGTGGAGGTGTCCGGGACGGCGGGCACGTACGTGTGCAACGACGTGTTCTACGCCCTCATGCACCACTGGGGCTCCGCACCGGGCCGCCGTGCGGGGTTCGTGCACGTGCCGGATGCCGGCGTGGTACCCATCGAGGACCAGGTGACGGCCGTCGCCGCGATCGTGCGCCAGGCCCTGCGCGGCGCGCCCGAGCCGCGGGTCGCCGCGGGCTCCGAGAGCTGAGCGGGCGCCGGGGCCGGCAGGGCGTCCTGCCGGCCCCGGCGCTCGGGCGTCAGCTCGCCGCGCGGCGTCGGGCGACGACGACGAGCAGCGTCGCGCCACCCGCGAGCAGCAGCGCCGCCACCACGGCGAGCACGACGACGGACGCGCCGGTCGAGGCCAGCCCGCTCCCCGCCGCGGACTCACCGGTGGGCGCGGCCGACGGCGTCGGGTCCGCGCTCGCGACGGGCGTCGCCTCCGGGGAGGGCGCGCTCTCCGCCGCGGGCTCGGTCGGCACCCCGGTGCCGGGGGTCTCGGTGGTCGTCGGGGGCGTCGTCGTCTCGGTGCCCCCCGGGGTCGGGGCCTCGGGCGACGGCTCGGGCTCGGGCTCCGTGACGACGGGGACCGGCTCGCACGGGCCTGCGAACGGGTAGTTGTGGTGCTCGATGCCTGCCCCGCCGGTGTAGGCGACCGCGCCGTTCGCGAGGACGCGCCCGTTGGTCGACGTGGAGACCGTGAGCGTCGCGTCGGCACGCGGGACGACGATCGTGCCGGGGAACTGGTCGTTCGTGCCGAGCGCGACCTGCGTCGCGTCCGGGAACGCCCAGAGGAAGTGGGACGACAGGTACTGGGTCGCCTGGTAGAGGCGCACGCCGTCGTACGCGACGTACGCGAGGGACGGGATGCGCACCGTGGAGCCGCTGACGCTGAGCAGCACCGGGCCGGTGCCCGTGACGTGCAGCTCGCGCAGCGACGCGGCGCCCTCCGCCGTGAGGGCGTACCGCGCGCCCGCCTCGACGGTCAGGACGCCGTTCTCGGGGGCGACCTCCTCGGCGCCGTCGGTCGCGTCGGCGGCGATGCCGGCGACGAGCGCGGGAAGCTCCTCGTAGGGGGCGAGCGCCGCGTCCCGGCCCACGCCCTGCCGCACGGACCCGTGCGTGCCGAGCGCGTTCGCGCTCTCCGTGCTCGGGACGGCGCCCGTGATCGTGCCGCCCACGACGACGTTGCCGCCGCGCGACGCGTGGAACCCGACCTGCGTGTTCCGCGCGGAGGCGAGGTCGCCGCCGACGACGAGCATGTCGGTCCCGCCCGCGGGGGTGATCCCCGAGCCGCCGCCGCCCGCGGTCCCGACGTTGAGGGAGCCCGCCCCGGCGAGGTCGGCGTCCCCGCCGACGACGACGCGGCCCTCGAGCTCGGTCGCGGTCGTGACGGTGAGCCCGCCGCCGGCCCAGATGCCGACCCCCGTGTCCTCCACGGCCGTGAGCTCGTACACGCCGACGGGGCGGGTCGTGGCGTCCGCGGAGCAGACGTCGTCGGCACCGACGGCGGGCGTGGCGCTCGCGGGTGCGGCGAGCCCGGCCGACAGGGCCAGGGTCGTGAGGAGGATCAGAGGGATACCGCGGGGGCGCGCGGGGTTCAGGCGCATGGGGGCTCCAGGTCGAGGGTCGGTCGTGCTGACAGGGCCGCGCGCGGACCTCGTCGCCCGTGGTCGGCCCGGTCGCCGGTGCTCCACGGGCGTCGGGGAGCGGGCTGGTCGTGGGAACACTAGGGGTTCGGCACCACGCCTTCCAAATTGCGCACGGGTGATTTCGGGTGTAGGGAGCGAGCGGCCGGTCGAGGCGCTCGCGCGAACGATGTGGGTGGCGCGACGTACCGTGGACGCATGCGTCCCGTGACCGATCTCCAGCGCGCCACCGCTCCGTTCGAGGTCATCTCCGAGTACCAGCCGTCGGGCGACCAGCCCACGGCCATCGCGGACCTCTCGCAGCGCGTCCGCGCGGGCGAGAAGGACGTCGTGCTCCTCGGTGCCACCGGTACGGGGAAGTCCGCCACGACGGCCTGGCTGATCGAGGAGCTGCAGCGCCCCACGCTCGTCATGGCCCCCAACAAGACGCTCGCCGCCCAGCTGGCGACGGAGTTCCGCGAGCTGCTGCCGAACAACGCGGTCGAGTACTTCGTCTCGTACTACGACTACTACCAGCCCGAGGCGTACATCGCGCAGACGGACACCTACATCGAGAAGGACTCGTCGATCAACGACGAGGTCGAGCGGCTGCGCCACTCCGCGACGAGCTCCCTGCTCACGCGCCGGGACGTCGTCGTCGTGGCGTCGGTGTCGTGCATCTACGGTCTCGGCACCCCGCAGGAGTACGTCGACCGGATGGTGCGCCTCGACGTCGGCATGCAGGTGGAGCGGGACGACCTGCTGCGGCAGTTCGTCACCATGCAGTACACGCGCAACGACATGGCGTTCACGCGCGGCACGTTCCGCGTGCGCGGGGACACGGTCGAGATCATCCCGGTCTACGAGGAGCTCGCGGTCCGCATCGAGTTCTTCGGTGACGAGATCGAGAGCATCCAGAC
The DNA here is from genome assembly GCF_058792115.1 of Cellulosimicrobium sp. EB106-03-01-XG111. Taxonomy (NCBI): domain Bacteria; kingdom Bacillati; phylum Actinomycetota; class Actinomycetes; order Micrococcales; family Promicromonosporaceae; genus Cellulosimicrobium; species Cellulosimicrobium sp. EB106-03-01-XG111. The sequence goes on along the minus strand of NZ_JBYTEQ010000032.1, from coordinate 16,925 downwards.
GCTGCACCCGCTCACGGGAGAAGTCATCCGCTCCGAGCCGAGCATCCACGTGTTCCCCGCGACGCACTACGTCGCCGGCCCGGAGCGCATGGAGCGGGCCATCTCCTCGATCGAGGCCGAGCTCGCGGAGCGGCTCGACGAGCTCGAGCGGCAGAACAAGCTGCTCGAGGCGCAGCGCCTGCGCATGCGCACCACCTACGACATCGAGATGATGCGCCAGATCGGCACGTGCTCGGGGATCGAGAACTACTCGCGGCACATCGACGGCCGCGAGGCGGGTTCGCCCCCGAACACCCTCCTCGACTACTTCCCGGAGGACTTCCTCCTCGTCATCGACGAGTCGCACGTGACCGTGCCGCAGATCGGGGCGATGTTCGAGGGCGACATGTCGCGCAAGCGCAGCCTGGTGGACCACGGGTTCCGCCTGCCGAGCGCGATGGACAACCGCCCGCTGCGCTGGGAGGAGTTCGTCGAGCGCATCGGCCAGACGGTGTACCTGTCGGCCACGCCGGGCGACTACGAGCTCTCGATGTCGGACGGCGTGGTCGAGCAGATCATCCGCCCGACGGGCCTCGTCGACCCGGAGGTGATCGTCAAGCCGACCACCGGCCAGATCGACGACCTCCTGCACGAGATCCGCGAGCGGGTCGACCGTGACGAGCGCGTGCTGGTCACGACGCTCACCAAGAAGATGGCCGAGGACCTCACGGACTACCTGCTCGAGAAGGACGTCCGGGTCCGCTACCTCCACTCCGAGGTCGACACGCTGCGCCGCGTCGAGCTGCTGCGCGAGCTGCGCCTCGGCGAGTACGACGTCCTCGTCGGCATCAACCTGCTGCGCGAGGGTCTCGACCTTCCGGAGGTCTCGCTCGTCGCGATCCTGGACGCCGACAAGGAGGGCTTCCTGCGCTCGCCCAAGTCGCTCATCCAGACGATCGGCCGCGCGGCCCGCAACGTGTCCGGCCAGGTGCACATGTACGCGGACCGGATCACGCCGGCGATGGCCGCGGCGATCGAGGAGACCGAGCGCCGCCGCGAGAAGCAGATCGCGTACAACACCGAGCACGGGGTCGACCCGACGCCGCTGCGCAAGCGCATCTCCGACGTCACGGACATGCTCGCGCGCGAGGACGTGGACACCGCCGAGCTCCTGGCCGGCGGCTACCGCCAGCCCGGCAAGGGCGCGAAGGGCAAGGCTCCGGTGCCCGGCGGGCCGAAGGAGGGTGCGTCGTCGGGCAACCGGCTCGCGGGCGCCGCGGCGAGCGACCTCGCGGAGCTCATCCAGGAGCTGAGCGACCAGATGCACGCGGCCGCGGGCGAGCTCCAGTTCGAGCTCGCGGCGCGGCTGCGCGACGAGATCTCGGGGCTCAAGAAGGAGCTGCGCCAGATGCACGCCGCGACGGCCTGATCGGTTCCGGGGGACCGGCCGGGCGCCGTCCTGGGCGCGCCCGCGGAACAGTCCACGGTGGCGTGGTGTTGTCACACGAGCAGGAGCGATGGCCTATGCTGGCTCCTCGTTGAAGGGGAGTATTCCTCCGCGGTGATGTCGTCATCACGGTCGGCGCAGTCGTCGGCCCGGTGTCGCCGGTCCCGCAACCACCAGCCCGCGTCACGGACGCGCGCGCCTGGCGGTGCGTGGCGGAAGAGACCTTCGGTACTCAGTGCTACGTACCGGAGGTTTCTGCATGGACGTCCCCGTCTGGGTCTGGATCGTCACCGTCGGCGTCATCCTCGCGATGCTCGCCGTCGACTACGTCGGGCACGTGCGGACCCCGCACGCGCCGAGCCTGCGCGAGGCGAGCTGGTGGTCCGCGGGCTACGTCGCCGTCGCGCTCGCGTTCGGCGGCATCGTCTGGGCCGTCTGGGGCTCGACGTACGGCGGCGAGTACTTCGCCGGCTACATCACCGAGAAGAGCCTGTCGGTCGACAACCTCTTCGTCTTCGTCCTCATCATGACGAGCTTCCGCGTGCCGCGGCTGTACCAGCAGAAGGTCCTGCTGATCGGCATCACGATCGCGCTCGTCCTGCGGACCATCTTCATCTTCCTGGGCGCGGCGCTCATCGAGAACTTCAGCTGGATCTTCTACGTCTTCGGGGCGTTCCTGCTCTACACGGCGTGGGCCCAGGTGAAGGCGGGCTCGGGCCACGACGAGGAGTTCCACGAGAACGGCGCGCTCAAGCTGACCCGCCGCCTGTTCCCGACGACGGAGTCGTACGTCGAGGACAAGATGACGACCAAGATCGACGGGAAGCGCTTCATCACCCCGATGCTGATCGTCATGATCGCGATCGGGAGCGCCGACCTGCTGTTCGCCGTCGACTCGATCCCCGCGATCTTCGGCCTCACGCAGGAGACGTACCTCGTGTTCGCGGCCAACGCGTTCTCGCTGCTCGGCCTGCGCCAGCTCTACTTCCTCATCGACGGCCTGCTCGACCGCCTCGTCTACCTCGCCTACGGCCTCGCGGCGATCCTCGGCTTCATCGGCGTGAAGCTGCTCATCCACGCGCTGCACAAGAACGAGGTGCCGTTCATCAACGGCGGTGAGCACATCACCGTCATCCCGGAGATCCCGACCGCCCTGTCCCTCGGGTTCATCGTCGTCGTGCTCGCGATCACCACGATCGCGAGCCTGGCCAAGGACCGCGCCGACCGCCGGCGCGAGGCCGAGATCTCGGAGGGCTAGCCACCGATGGTTCACGAACTCCCCGTCTGGTTCGAGTGGGCGTCGCTCTCGGCGCTCGCCGTCCTGCTCCTCGTCGACCTGTTCGTCGTCGGGCGCCGGCCGCACGTCCCGTCCATGCGTGAGAGCGCGCTGTGGGTCGGGTTCTACGTCGCGCTCGCGCTCGTGTTCGGGGCGGTCGTCGGAGCGGTGGGGGGCGCGGCCCCGGCCGGGGAGTTCTACGCGGGGTGGCTCACGGAGTACAGCCTCTCCGTGGACAACCTGTTCGTGTTCGTCATCATCATGGCGCGCTTCGCCGTCCCGCGGGAGCAGCAGCAGCGCGTCCTCATGGTCGGCATCATCGTCGCGCTCGTCCTGCGGGGGGCGTTCATCCTGGCGGGCGCGGCGATCATCTCCCAGTTCGTGTGGGTGTTCTACCTGTTCGGCGCGTTCCTCGTGTACACGGCGATCAAGCTCGTGGCGGGCGGCGACGAGCCCGAGGAGTACCACGAGAACCGCGCCGTGCGGGCGCTGCGCCGGGTCCTGCCGCTCGGCACCCGGTACGACGGCGGCCGGCTGCGCACGGTCGAGGACGGCAAGCGGGTCTTCACGCCGCTCGTCGTCGTGTTCCTCGCGATCGGCAGCACCGACCTGCTGTTCGCGTTCGACTCGATCCCGGCGATCTTCGGGCTCACGCAGGACCCGTTCATCGTCTTCACGACGAACGTGTTCGCCCTCATGGGCCTGCGCCAGCTCTACTTCCTCCTGGGGGGCCTGCTCGAGCGGCTCGTCTACCTGCCGATCGGCCTGGCCGTCATCCTCGGGTTCATCGGCGTCAAGCTCATCCTCGAGGCGCTGCACGAGAACACGCTGCCGTTCATCAACGGCGGCGAGCACCTCGAGGCGGTGCCGACGGTCCCCATCTGGCTCTCGCTCGTGGTGATCGTCGGGGCGCTCGCGGTGACGACCGTCGCGAGCCTGCTGCGCACCCGTGCGTTGCACGCGCAGGGCGCGCCGCCTGCCGTCGCGGAGCCCGGCACCGCGGCGCCGTCCGCGGAGGACGCCACGGAGACCGTGACCGACGAGGCGCCCGCCGCGGGGGAGACCCCGCCGCGGGGCGCAGGCCCCCGCGGGGGCGCCGCGCGCTAGCCGGACCCGGCAAGGGTGCGGACAGCGAGCGCGTGCCCTGCCTCAGACGCGGTCCGCCCAGTCGCCGATCACCGGTGACCACGGGCGGACCGTGCGCTCCGTGACCAGCCCTGCGCGTGCGAAGGGGTCCTCGTCGAGGACCGCGGCGACGTCGTCGGGCGTCTCGCCGTCGAGGACGAGCAGCGCTCCGGCGGGTGCGTCCTCGTGGGCGGGGAGGGGGCCGGAGGCGAGGAGCGTGCGGCGCTCGTGCAGGGCGCGGAGGAACGCGCGGTGCTCGGGTCGCAGGGCGTCGAGCTCCGCGGGGCGGTCGGCGTAGACGTAGGTGACGGCGTGGATCGGCATGGGGCCAGTGAACCAGGCCGTCCCGTCGGCGCGCGGTCGGGTCCGCGCCTCGGCTGCGCCGCCGCGTTCCCTGCCGCCCGCTACCAGCCCCGCGCTACCAGCCCCGCTCGCGCCACTCGTCGAGGTGCGGCCGCTCGGCACCGAGCGTCGTGTCGGCGCCGTGACCGGGGTAGACCCACGTGGCGTCGTCGAACCGGTCGAAGACGCGCACGACGACGTCCGACAGCAGGCTCGCGAACCGCGCCGGGTCCCGGTCGGTGTTGCCGACGCCGCCGGGGAACAGCGAGTCCCCGGTGAACAGGTGCACGCGGCCGGCCACGGCCTCGGGCTCGGTGGCGTCGTCCGGCTCGCGGTAGGCGAGCGCGACGGAGCCCGGCGTGTGCCCGCGCAGCGCGACGACCTCGAGGTCGAGAGCGCCGACGCGCAGGACGTCCCCGTGCCGCAGGCCGCGGGCGACCGGGACGCCGGACGCCGCGGCGACGGCGTCCGCGTCGGCCTCGCCGGCGGCCGACGACGCACCCGTGGCGGCGACGACCTCCGCCAGCGCGCGGAGATGGTCGGCGTGCCGGTGCGTCGTGACGACGTCGTCGAGCCGTCCCGACGGCGAGCCGGCCCGCACGAGGGCGAGCACGTCGTCGGCCGCGTCGGCGGCGTCCACGAGGAGCTGGGCCCCGGTGCGTCGGCACGTGAGGAGATAGACGTCGTTGGCGAGCGGCCCGACGGCGAGCTTGCGGATCTCGACCTCGTCCAGGCGTCGCAGGTCGTGCGGGCCGCCCACGGCGACCTGTCCGGTGTACGTCATGGGCCCAGTGTGCCGTCCGCCGCGACGGGCAGGGTGCCGATACCCGGCACCGCGGTGACGCGGGTCACGGCGACGGGCCCGCGCGTGGCCCGCTCGTGAGCATTCGCCGCGTGGCGTGCGAAGGTGACGTCGAACACCTGTGCGAGTGTCGGTGGTCGGCCGTACGATGCTGCGGTGAGCAATCGCCTCGTCATCTCCGGTGCCCGCGAGCACAACCTGCGCAACGTCGACCTCGACCTCCCGCGCGACAAGCTCATCGTCTTCACGGGGCTCTCCGGCTCGGGCAAGTCGTCGCTCGCCTTCGACACCATCTTCGCGGAGGGGCAGCGGCGGTACGTCGAGTCGCTGTCCGCGTACGCGCGCCAGTTCCTCGGCCAGATGGACAAGCCGGACGTCGACTTCATCGAGGGCCTGTCGCCCGCGGTCTCGATCGACCAGAAGTCCACGAACCGCAACCCGCGCTCGACCGTCGGCACCATCACCGAGGTCTACGACTACCTGCGCCTGCTGTTCTCGCGCGCCGGGACGCAGCACTGCCCGGTGTGCGGCGAGCGCGTCACCGCGCAGACCCCGCAGCAGATCGTCGACCGTCTCCTCGAGCTGCCCGAGGGCACGCGCTACCAGGTCCTCGCCCCGGTCGTGCGCGGCCGCAAGGGCGAGTACTCCGAGCTCTTCAAGGAGCTCCAGACCAAGGGCTTCGCCCGCGCCCGCGTCGACGGTGAGGTGCGCACCCTCACGGACGTCCCCGCGCTCGAGAAGAAGCTCAAGCACGACATCGAGGTGGTCGTCGACCGCCTCGTCGCCCGCGAGGGCGTCCAGCGCCGGCTCACCGACTCCGTCGAGACGGCCCTCGGGCTCGCCGGCGGGCTCGTCGTCGTCGAGCTCGTCGACGCGGACGCGGACGACCCGGCCCGGGAGCGCCGCTTCTCGGAGAAGCGCGCGTGCCCGAACGACCACGAGCTCGCGCTCGACGAGATCGAGCCGCGCACGTTCTCCTTCAACGCGCCGTACGGCGCGTGCCCGGAGTGCACGGGCATCGGGTTCCGTCTCGAGGTGGACCCGGACCTCGTCGTCCCGGACGTCGAGAAGTCGCTGCGGGAGGGCGCGGTCGCGCCGTGGGCGCAGATCTCGTCGGAGTACTTCGAGCGCGTGCTCACGGCGCTCGCGGACGACCTCGGGTTCTCCATGGACACGCCGTGGCGCGCGCTGCCGGAGCGGGCGAAGAAGGCCGTGCTCCACGGCCAGAACCACCAGGTCCACGTGCGGTACAAGAACCGCTGGGGCCGTGAGCGGCAGTACTCGACGGGGTTCGAGGGCGTCATCACGTTCCTCGAGCGTCGGCACACCGAGACCGAGTCGGACTGGTCGAAGGAGAAGTACGAGGCCTTCATGCGCGAGGTCCCGTGCCCCGTGTGCGAGGGGGCCCGCCTCAAGCCGGAGGTCCTCGCGGTCAAGGTCGGTGGCAGGTCCATCTGGGACGTGTGCCGGCTCCCCCTGCGCGAGGCCGCGGCGTTCCTCGGGTCGCTCGAGCTCGGCGCGCGCGAGCGTGCCATCGCGACCGAGGTCCTCAAGGAGATCGACGCGCGGCTCGGCTTCCTGCTCGACGTCGGCCTCGACTACCTCTCGCTCGAGCGGCCGGCCGCGACGCTCTCCGGCGGCGAGGCGCAGCGCATCCGGCTCGCGACGCAGATCGGCTCCGGCCTGGTCGGCGTGCTCTACGTGCTCGACGAGCCGAGCATCGGCCTGCACCAGCGTGACAACCGTCGGCTCATCGAGACGCTCACGCGCCTGCGAGACCTCGGGAACACGCTCATCGTCGTCGAGCACGACGAGGACACGATCCGCACCGCGGACTGGGTCGTCGACATCGGCCCGGGCGCGGGGGAGCACGGCGGGCGCGTCGTGCACTCGGGCGACTACGCGGGCCTGCTCGAGGCGCCGGAGTCCGTCACCGGCGCGTACCTGTCGGGACGGCGCAGCATCCCGCTGCCGGCGCAGCGGCGCCCGACCGACCCGGGTCGCCAGATCAAGGTGGTCGGCGCGCGCGAGCACAACCTCACGGGCATCGACGTGAGCTTCCCGCTCGGGACGTTCACCGCGGTCACGGGCGTCTCGGGCTCCGGCAAGTCGACGCTCGTGAACTCGATCCTCTACACCGTGCTGGCCAACGAGCTCAACGGCGCCCGCCAGGTCGCGGGCCGGCACACGCGCGTCACCGGTCTCGAGCACCTCGACAAGGTCGTGCACGTGGACCAGGGCCCCATCGGGCGCACGCCCCGGTCCAACCCCGCGACGTACACCGGCGTGTGGGACCACGTGCGCAAGCTGTTCGCGGAGACGACCGAGGCCAAGGTGCGGGGGTACACGCCGGGCCGGTTCTCGTTCAACGTCAAGGGTGGTCGCTGCGAGGCGTGCTCGGGCGACGGCACGCTGAAGATCGAGATGAACTTCCTCCCGGACGTCTACGTGCCGTGCGAGGTGTGCCACGGCGCGCGCTACAACCGCGAGACGCTCGAGGTCCACTTCAAGGGGAAGACCGTCGCGGACGTCCTCGACATGCCGATCGAGGAGGCAGCCGAGTTCTTCGCCGCCGTGCCCGCGATCTCGCGGCACCTCAAGACGCTCGTCGAGGTCGGCCTGGGCTACGTCCGGCTCGGGCAGCCCGCCCCGACGCTGTCGGGCGGCGAGGCGCAGCGCGTCAAGCTCGCGAGCGAGCTGCAGAAGCGCTCGACGGGTCGCACGATCTACGTGCTCGACGAGCCGACGACGGGCCTGCACTTCGAGGACATCCGCAAGCTGCTCGGCGTGCTCCAGTCGCTGGTCGACAAGGGCAACAGCGTCCTCGTCATCGAGCACAACCTCGACGTCATCAAGAGCGCGGACTGGGTCGTCGACATGGGCCCCGAGGGCGGCTCCGGCGGCGGCAAGGTCGTCGCGCAGGGCACTCCCGAGCAGGTCGCGCGCGTCGAGGCGAGCCACACCGGGCGCTTCCTCGCGGAGATCCTCGACGGGAACGACCCCGTGCCCGTCGGCCCCGCGCCGGCGACCTCCGAGGCGTCGGCGCCGGCGGCGAAGGCGGGCAAGGGGACGAAGGGCCGGTCCGCCGCGGCGCGTCGGGCGACCGACGAGAAGCCGAAGGCCGGGCGCCGCAAGGCGTCCGCGGCCTAGCGAGGGTGCGGTGCGGGTGCGGGCTCGAGCGGGCTCGCACCCGCGCGGCGCGCTCGGTGCGCCGCGCGTGCTCGGCGCTCCCCGCGTCAGGCGGCGGCGCGCCGGGCGGGTGCCGGCTCGACGAGCACCCGGAAGTTCACCGAGCGCGCGATGAAGCAGTGGTCGTGCGCGCGCTGGTGGAGGGTCGCCATCGCCGCCTCGTCCGTGCCCGGTCCGTCGTCGACCACCACGCGAGGGTGCAGCGTGACGTCCGTGAACTGGCCCTCGCCGCCGGACTCCACGCGCATGGTGCCGGTCGCGTCGTCGACGTACTCGCGCACGACGACGCCCGCCGCAGCCGCGAGGTGGAGGAACCACAGCATGTGGCACTGCGACAGGCTCGCGAGGAACAGCTCCTCGGGGCTGTACCGGGTCGGGTCGCCGCGGAACGCCGGGTCCGCGGAGCCGGGCAGCGGCGGGCGCCCGTCCAGGAGCACCTCGTGGTCGCGGCTGTAGGCGGTGTAGGACGCGGTCCCGCGGTCGCCCGCGCCGGTCCAGCGGGTCGTCGCGGCGTAGCCGTGCTGTGCGCTCATGGCCGCCACCCTAACGGCCGGTGACGCGCGTCACACGACGTCGCCGTGGCTCGTGGCGCCGCGCCCCGTCGCGCCTCACGTGCCCCCGGTATCCCCGTGCCCCCCGTGCCCCGCCCGCTCCCACCGAGCCACCGGCGTCGGTGGCCTGACCTAGGCTGGAGAACATGGCAGATCCCGCGACGTACCGCCCTGCGCCGGGGGAGATCCCCACCTCGCCGGGCGTCTACCGGTTCCGCGACGAGCACGGTCGCGTGATCTACGTCGGCAAGGCCAAGAACCTGCGCGCGCGTCTGTCGAACTACTTCCAGGACGTCGCGAACCTGCACCACCGCACCCAGACGATGGTCACGACGGCGGCGTCGGTCGAGTGGACGGTCGTCGGCACCGAGGTCGAGGCGCTCGCGCTCGAGTACACGTGGATCAAGGAGTTCGACCCGCGGTTCAACGTCAAGTACCGCGACGACAAGTCCTACCCGTACCTCGCGGTGACGATGGGCGACGAGTTCCCGCGCGCGCAGGTGATGCGCGGCGCGAAGCGGCCCGGCACGCGGTACTTCGGGCCCTACGGCCACGCGTGGGCGATCCGCGAGACGCTCGACCTGCTGCTGCGGGTGTTCCCGGTACGCACGTGCTCGGCGGGCGTCTTCAAGCGCGCCCACCAGACGGGCCGCCCGTGCCTGCTCGGGTACATCGACAAGTGCTCGGCGCCGTGCGTCGGGCGCATCACGCCCGAGGACCACAAGGCGCTGGCCGAGGACTTCTGCGACTTCATGGCGGGCGACACGCAGCGGTTCGTGCGCCGGCTGGAGCGCAAGATGAACGAGGCCGCCGCCGCCATGGAGTACGAGGCCGCGGCGCGGCTGCGCGACGACATCGCCGCCCTCCAGCGGGCCACGGAGAAGAACGCGGTCGTGCTCGGCGACGGCACCGACGCCGACGTGTTCGCGCTCGTGGGCGACGAGCTCGAGGCGGCCGTCCAGGTGTTCCACGTGCGCGGTGGTCGCATCCGCGGCCAGCGCGGCTGGATCGTCGAGAAGGTCGAGGACGTCACGGACGCCGAGCTCGTCGAGCACCTGCTGCAGCAGGTGTACGGCGCGGCGGAGGAGGCCGTCGCGGCGGACGCCGGCACGCGCGCCGGGCGCGACCTCGCACGCGACGCCGTCCCGCGCGAGGTCCTCGTGCCCGTCCTGCCGCCGGACACCGACCAGGTCACCACGTGGCTCTCCGGGCTGCGGGGCGCGCGGGTCGACGTCCGGGTGCCGCAGCGCGGGGACAAGAAGGAGCTCGCCGCGACGGTCCGCGCCAACGCGGAGCACGCGCTCGCGCTGCACCGCACGCGGCGCGCGGGCGACCTGACGACCCGCAGCCAGGCGCTGCGCGAGATCCAGGAGGCGCTCGAGCTCGAGACGGCGCCGTTGCGGATCGAGTGCTACGACGTCTCGCACAACCAGGGCACGTACCAGGTCGCGTCGATGGTGGTCTTCGAGGACGGGCTCGCGCGCAAGAGCGAGTACCGGCACTTCACGGTCCGCGGCCCGGACGGCGACGGTGCGGCCGACGACACGGCGGCGATGTACGAGGTGATCTCGCGCCGCTTCAAGCGCTACCTGTCCGACCGCTCCCGCTCGGGCGAGGTCGAGCTGGACCTCGAGGCGGACGACGTCGCCGACGGCTCCGACGCCGCGGCCCGGCGGGCGGAGCGCGCGGCGGAGGCGGCGGGCTACGTGCCGCGCAGCGGCGAGGTGGACCCGGACGCGCCCGTGGACCGGCGCGCGCGCTTCGCGTACCCGCCGAACCTCGTCGTCGTCGACGGCGGGCCGCCGCAGGTCGCCGCCGCGGCGCGGGCCCTCGCCGACCTCGGCATCGACGACGTCGCGCTGTGCGGCCTCGCCAAGCGGCTCGAGGAGGTCTGGGTGCCGGGGGAGGAGTACCCCGTGATCCTGCAGCGCTCCTCGGAGGGCCTCTACCTGCTCCAGCGCGTCCGCGACGAGGCGCACCGCTTCGCGATCGCCCAGCACCGCAGGCAGCGCAGCAAGGGCATGACGGCCTCGGCGCTCGACGACGTCCCCGGTCTCGGCCCGGCGCGGCGCACCGCGCTCCTCAAGCACTTCGGCTCCCTCAAGCGGCTGCGCGCGGCGAGCGTCGAGGAGATCGCGAGCGTCCGCGGCATGGGCGAGCGGACCGCGCAGGCGGTCGTCGCGGCGCTCGGGGGAGGCGCCCCGGACGGCGGCGCCCCGACGCCGTCGCCCGACGACGCCTCGGCGGTGCTGCCCCAGAACCCCGACCCGACCTCGCAGGACACTCCGGCGCAGGACGAGGCCGCGGCCCGCGCGTGACGGCTGGCATGCTGGGGGCATGACCTCGGAGCCGACCCCGGACCTCAGCCCGCAGGGCCAGCCCGCCCGCGTGCCGGAGCCCTCCCCGACCACCGTCCCCAGCGGCATCCCCGCGATCGAGGCCGCGACCCACGCCCCCGAGCCGAGCGAGGCCGAGGTGCTCATCATCACGGGCATGTCGGGCGCCGGCCGCACCCGCGCGGCCGCGGTCCTGGAGGACCTCGACTGGTACGTCGTCGACAACCTGCCGCCGCGCATGATCGTCCCGCTCGTGGACCTCATGACCCGGTCCGGCTCGACGCTCGAGCGCATCGCGGCGGTCGTCGACGTGCGCGGGCGCGAGTTCTTCACCGACCTCGTCGAGGTGCTCGACCACCTCCGCCAGAGCGGTGTGTTCTACCGCATCCTGTTCCTCGACGCGTCGGACGAGGTGCTCGTGCGCCGCTACGAGCAGGTGCGGCGCCCGCACCCGCTGCAGGGGGAGGGGCGCATCCTCGACGGCCTCGCCGAGGAGCGGCGCCTGCTCGCGAGCCTGGAGGAGCGGTCCGACGTCGTCATCGACACGTCCGAGCTCACCGTGCACGACCTCGCGCGCGAGGTGCGCGCCGCCGTCGCCGACGGCACCCCCGAGACGCTGCGCATCAACGTGGTCTCCTTCGGGTTCAAGTACGGGCTGCCGCTCGACGCGGACCACGTCGTCGACGTGCGGTTCCTCGCGAACCCCTACTGGATCACCGAGCTGCGCCACCTCACGGGCCGCGACGCGCCCGTGCGCGACTACGTCCTCGGACGGCCCGGCGCGCTCGAGTTCGTCGACCGGTACGTGAACGCGCTCGAGCCCGTGCTGGCCGGCTACCTGGGGGAGGAGAAGCGCTACGTGACCATCGCCGTCGGCTGCACGGGCGGCAAGCACCGGTCCGTCGCGATCAGCGAGGCGATCGCCGCACGCCTGCGCGCCCAGGGGCAGCGCGTCATCGTCACGGCCCGCGACCTCGGCAAGGAGTGACCGGCACCGTGATCAGCCTGCGCAACCCCGCCGTCGTCGCCCTGGGCGGCGGCCACGGGCTCTCCGCGAGCCTGTCGGCGCTGCGGCTCATGTCCGACCGCCTCACCGCGGTCGTCACCGTCGCCGACGACGGCGGCTCCTCGGGGCGCCTGCGCGAGGAGCTGGGCGTCCTGCCGCCGGGAGACCTGCGCATGGCGCTCGCGGCCCTGTGCGACGACTCGGAGTGGGGCCGCACGTGGAGCGCGCTCCTGCAGCACCGTTTCACGTCGCAGGGCGACCTCGACAACCACGCGGTGGGCAACCTGCTCATCGTCGCGCTGTGGGAGCTGCTCGACGACCCGGTGGCCGGTCTCGACTGGGTCGGCAAGCTCCTCGGGGCGCGGGGGCGCGTGCTCCCCATGGCGGCGGTGCCGCTCCGGATCGAGGCGGACGTCTGGGCGGAGGGCCGGCTCGAGACCGTCGTCGGGCAGAGCCGTGTCGCGGTCACCCACGACCGCATCGAGCAGCTCCGGCTCGTGCCCGCGGACCCGCCGGCGTGCCCGGAGGCGGTGCGGGCCGTGGAGGAGGCGGACTGGGTCGTGCTCGGGCCCGGGTCGTGGTTCTCCTCGGTGATGCCGCACCTGCTGGTGCCCGAGCTCGCACGCGCCCTGCACGAGACGCCGGCGCGGCGGTGCGTCACGCTCAACCTCTCGAGCGAGACGGGGGAGACGTTCGGGCTCACCGCGACGGAGCACCTGGAGGTGCTGCACAAGCACGCGCCGGGGCTGCGGATCGACGCCGTCGTGGCGGACCCGTCCGCGGTCGAGGACACCGATCAGCTCGCGGAGGCCGCGGCGCGCATGGGCGCCCGGCTCCTGCAGCGGCAGGTCCGCCGGGGCGACGGCACGCCGCGGCACGACGCGCTGCGCCTCGCGGCCGCCTACCGCGACGTGTTCGACGACGTCCTCGGCGACGTCGGCTCACCCGCCCGCTGAGCCGTCGATGCCTCCTGCGCCCCTCGCGGGCGCGTGCGCGAGGAGCCCGGACCCGGGTGCTCGCCCGACACCGCGGGGACCGCCCCCGCGCTCCGGGACGCCGCCGCGACACGCTCCCATCGGTGGCAGGATGTCCCGCATGGCGCTCACGGCACAGGTGAAGGACGAGCTGGCACGACTGCGGGTGGACAAGACCTCGTGCCGCAAGGCGGAGGTGTCCGCGATGCTCCGCTTCTCCGGCGGCCTGCACCTCATCTCGGGTCGTGTGGTCATCGAGGCCGAGCTCGACACCGCCATCGCCGCGCGTCGTCTCCGGGAGACCATCGCGGACGTCTACGGCCACACGAGCGAGCTGATCGTGGTGTCCGCCGGGGGCCTGCGCAAGAGCAGCCGGTACGTCGTGCGGGTCGTGCGCGACGGCGAGTCCCTGGCCCGTCAGACCGGCCTCCTCGACCAGCGCGGCCGGCCCGTGCGCGGGCTTCCCCCGCAGGTCGTCTCCGGCGGCGTGGAGGAGGCCGAGGCCGCGTGGCGCGGTGCCTTCCTCGCCCACGGGTCGCTCACGGAGCCCGGGCGCTCGTCGGCGCTCGAGATCACGTGCCCCGGTCCGGAGGCCGCCCTCGCGCTCGTCGGCGCGGCGAGGCGCCTCGGGGTGTCCGCCAAGTCGCGCGAGGTCCGCGGCATCGACCGCGTGGTGATCCGCGACGGCGACGCGATCAGCGCGCTCCTGACGCGGCTCGGCGCGCACGAGGCGGTGCTCGTGTGGGAGGAGCGTCGTGCGCGTCGTGAGGTGCGGGGCACGGCGAACCGGCTCGCCAACTTCGACGACGCCAACCTGCGCCGCTCGGCGCGCGCCGCCGTCGCCGCAGGCGCCCGGGTCGAGCGGGCTTTCGAGATCCTGGGCCCCGACCTGCCGGAGCACCTCCGCGAGGCGGGCGAGCTGCGTCTCGCGCACAAGCAGGCGTCGCTCGAGGAGCTCGGCCAGCTCGCCGACCCGCCGCTCACCAAGGACGCGGTCGCGGGGCGCATCCGCCGCCTGCTGTCCACGGCCGACAAGCGCGCGGCCGAGCTCGGCATCCCGGACACCGAGGCGGGGCTGAGCCCCGAGCTGCTCGACCTCTGAGGCGCGCGGGCGGTCGTCCGAAGCCCGTGTGCCCGTGAGCCGGGCGCGGCGGCGCCCGCCCCCTGGACGTCACGCACCGGCGGGACGATGGTCCCGAAGCATGGGATTCAGGTCACATGACGGAGTGGTGTTGGTATAGGCTCGTCAGTGTCAGGTGACAACGACGTGCTCCTTCGCTGACACCCCTCGTGGGCGTGGGTGGTCCCGGCTGTCGCCGTGACGGTCCACGAGCACGGAGGGTGCTGTGCCGGGATCCGGGCAGCGGGGCACGGGCGCGATCACCACCTGCGTACGACGGCGTACGTGATCGTTCGGCATCAACCGTGTGCGTCGGGACAACCGGCGCGCCCTGAGGAGGGCATTGTGACCATCCGCGTCGGTATCAACGGCTTCGGTCGTATCGGACGGAACTTCTACCGCGCCATCGTCGAGTCGGGCGCCGACATCGAGATCGTCGGCGTGAACGACCTCACGGACAACAAGACGCTCGCGCACCTGCTCAAGTACGACACGGTCCTCGGCCGTTTCCCGCTGAGCGTGGACTTCGACGACGACAACATCATCGTCGACGGCAAGAAGATCCGTGCGCTCGCGGAGCGCGACCCGGCGAACCTCCCCTGGGGCGAGCTCGGCGCCGACATCGTCATCGAGTCGACCGGCTTCTTCACCGACGCGACCAAGGCGAAGGCGCACATCGACGCCGGCGCCAAGAAGGTCATCATCTCGGCCCCGGCCAAGAACGAGGACGCCACGTTCGTCATGGGCGTGAACTCGGACCAGTACGACCCGGCCGCGCACCACATCATCTCGAACGCGTCGTGCACCACGAACTGCCTCGCCCCGCTGGCCAAGGCGCTCAACGACTCGATCGGCATCGAGCGTGGTCTCATGACCACGATCCACGCCTACACGGGTGACCAGAACCTGCAGGACGGCCCGCACCGCGACCTGCGTCGTGCCCGCGCCGCCGCGCAGAACATCGTCCCGACCTCGACGGGTGCGGCCAAGGCCGTGTCGCTCGTCCTGCCCGAGCTCAAGGGCAAGCTGGACGGCTACGCGCTGCGCGTCCCGGTCATCACCGGCTCGGCGACGGACCTCACCTTCACCGCCTCGCGCGAGGTCACGGTGGACGAGGTCAACGCCGCGCTCAAGGCGGCCGCCGACGGCCCGCTCAAGGGCATCCTCGAGTACGTCGACGACGAGATCGTGTCGAGCGACATCGTCACCAACCCGCACCAGAGCATCTTCGACTCGAAGCTCACGAAGGTGATCGGCGACCAGGTCAAGGTCGTCTCCTGGTACGACAACGAGTGGGGCTACTCGAACAGCCTCGTCGCGCTGACCGCCCTGGTCGGCGAGAAGCTCTGAGCCATCTGCTGACGCAGCACAGCCCTGCGTAGCACCATGCGTCCGCGTGCGCGTCCCGGCACCGCCCGGTGACGCGCACGCGGACGTCCTCATGTGCGGGCCGGGCCGGCTGCCGGCCGGCGTCCCGCACGACGGCGACAGAACCGTAGGAGACCGCATGAAGACCATCGACTCCCTGGGCGACCTGCGCGGCAAGCGCGTCCTCGTCCGCTCCGACTTCAACGTCCCGCTCGACGGGACGACCATCACGGACGACGGGCGCATCCGCGCCGCGCTCCCCACGCTGAAGAAGCTGACGGACGCGGGCGCGAAGGTGATCGTCACCGCGCACCTCGGCCGCCCCAAGGGCGAGCCGGACCCGAAGTACTCCCTCGCGCCCGTCGCGGCCCGCCTGGGCGAGCTGCTCGGCGTGCCGGTGCACCTGGCGCAGGACGTCGTCGGCGACTCGGCGCGCGAGACGGTCGCCGCGCTCGGCGACGGCGAGGTCGCGCTGCTCGAGAACATCCGGTTCGACCCGCGCGAGACGTCGAAGGACGACGCGGAGCGCCAGGCGCTCGCCCGCGACCTCGCGCAGCTCGCGGACGTCTTCGTCTCCGACGGCTTCGGCGTCGTGCACCGCAAGCAGGCGTCGGTCTACGACGTCGCGCAGGTGCTCCCGTCCGCGGTGGGCGAGCTCGTCCTCAAGGAGGTCGACTCGCTGCGCAAGGCGACGGAGGACCCGCAGCGCCCCTACGCGGTCGTGCTCGGCGGCTCGAAGGTCTCCGACAAGCTGGGCGTCATCGCGAACCTGCTCACCAAGGCGGACCGTCTGCTCATCGGCGGCGGCATGGTGTTCACGTTCCTCGCGGCGAAGGGCTACGGCGTCGGCAAGTCCCTCCTCGAGGAGGACCAGATCGACACAGTCAAGGGCTACCTCGCGGACGCGGAGAAGAACGGCGTCGAGATCGTCCTGCCGACGGACATCGTGGTGGCCGACGCGTTCGCCGCGGACTCGCCGCACGAGGTCGTCGCCGCGGACGCGATCCCGGCCGACAAGATCGGCCTCGACATCGGCCCCGACTCGGCGAAGCTCTTCGCGAGCAAGATCGTCGACGCGAAGACCGTCGTCTGGAACGGCCCCGCGGGCGTGTTCGAGTTCGAGGCGTTCTCGGGCGGCACGCGCGCCGTGGCCCAGGCCCTGGTCGACGCGACGGCGAACGGTGCGTTCACCATCGTCGGCGGCGGCGACTCGGCCGCCGCGGTCCGCATCCTCGGCTTCGACGAGGCGGGGTTCAGCCACATCTCGACCGGTGGTGGCGCGAGCCTCGAGTTCCTCGAGGGCAAGGACCTCCCGGGGATCTCCGTCCTCGAGGGCTGACCGGCCCCCCGTACCCCTCCGCGGCGGCCCCTCCCCCCAGGCAGGACGGGGCCCAAAAAAAGGAGAAGGAA
>NZ_JBYTEQ010000031.1:0-38877 GCF_058792115.1 Cellulosimicrobium sp. EB106-03-01-XG111 | reverse complement strand
CCCCCCCCCCCCCCCCCCCCCCCCCCCCCCCCCCCCCCCCCCCCCGCTCCGGGACGCGGGGACCGACGCCCGCGGCTACGTGCTCGACGTCACCGACCGCGAGCAGGTGGACGACGTCGTCGCGCGCGCCGCCGCCGACCTCGGCACGGTCGACCTGCTCGTCAACAACGCGGGCGTGTCGATCGGCGGCGCGGCCCTCGAGATCGGCGACGACGTCTGGCACCGCACGCTCGCGACCAACCTCGACGGCGTCTGGTACTGCTCGCGCGCCGTCGCCCGCGAGCTCGTCGCGCAGGGCCGGCCGGGGACGATCGTCAACGTCGGCTCGATGTCCGCGTCGATCGTCAACCGGCCCCGCTGGCAGCCCGCGTACCTCGCGTCCAAGGCGGCGGTGCACCAGCTCACCAAGGGCCTCGCCGCCGAGTGGGCGCCGCACGGCATCCGCGTGAACGCGGTGGCGCCCGGGTACGTGCGCACCGAGGCGTCGCCCGTGGACCGGCCGGAGTACCACGACGACTGCGTCGCGCCCGCGGCGATGCAGCGCTGGGCGGAGCCGGAGGAGATCGGGCCGCCCGTCGTGTTCCTCGCGAGCGCGGCGTCGAGCTTCATGACCGGCGCCGTCGTCACGGTCGACGGCGGCTACACGCTGTTCTGACCGGCCGGGACAGCCCCGGGTCGGGCGCTCCGGGCCGGGACGGCGGGCGCCTGCCGGGGCCTGGGGAGCGGGTGCCGCCCCGGGTCGTGCGCCGGGCTAGGCTCGGTCCCCGTGCGCGCAGTCCTGAGCAGGTGGGTCGACCCCTTCGTCGTGACGCTGCTCGTGGTGCTCGTGCTCGGGCTCGTCGTGCCCGTGGGGCCGGGCGCGCAGCGCGTGGTCGACGCCGCCGCGGACGTCGCGGTCACCGTCCTCTTCCTCGTCTACGGCATGCGCCTGTCCACGCGGGAGGTCTGGGCCGGGCTGCGCAACTGGCGCCTGCAAGGCGGGATCCTCGCCGCGACGTACGTCGTCTTCCCGGTGCTCGGGCTCGTCACCGCGTGGGCGATCGAGCCGCTCGTCGGGGCGCCGCTCGCGGCCGGCATGCTCTACCTGTCGCTGCTGCCGTCGACCGTGCAGTCGTCCGTGGCGTTCACCTCCGTCGCGCGCGGCAACGTCGCCGGGGCGATCTGCGGCGCCACGGTGTCGAACGTCGCGGGCATGGTGATCACCCCGCTGCTCGTGCTGTGGCTCATGACGGGGACCGGCGGGGGAGCCGACGGCCCCACGGGCGGGCTCGGCGGCCTGCGTACCGTGCTGCTCCAGCTGCTGCTGCCGTTCGTCGTCGGGCAGCTCCTCCAGCCGTGGGCGGGGGACTGGGTCCGCGCGCGGCGCTGGCTCACGCTCGGCGTCGACCGGGGCACGATCCTCGTCGTGGTGTTCGGGGCGGTCGCGGCGGCGTCGTCGGCGGGCGTGTGGTCGAGCGTGTCCGGGTGGTCGATCGTCGCGCTGCTCGTCGTCAGCGCGCTCGTCCTCGCCGTCATGCTCGCGGCCACGTGGTGGGGCGGCGCGGCGCTGGGGCTCTCGACCGAGGACCGGGTCGCGCTCCTCATGTGCGGGTCGAAGAAGTCGCTCGCGACGGGCCTGCCCATGGCGAGCGTGCTGTTCCCCGTCGCGGTCGCCGGCGTCGTCGCCGTGCCGGTGATCGTCTTCCACCAGCTCCAGCTCGTCGTCTGCGCCGTCCTGGCGCGACGCCTGGCCCTCCGAGACTGACGCCGACCATGCGGATGCGTCCCGTCGCGTCGGCCGGGCGGGCGGCAACCGCATGCTCGGCCGGTCTGTGCAGGACCTCCCGTCAGCCGCGCGCCGCTACCTGCTCGCGGACCTGGCGCTTGGCGCGCGTGAGCATGCCGTTCATGCCGCCGATGCGCAGCGGGCTCACCGCGCGCGTCAGGCCGATCGACATCGGGAAGTCGTCGGGCACGTCGAGCACCTCCTGCACCGTCAGGCCCGAGAGGCCCTGCGCGAGGATCGACGCGAAGCCGCGGGTCGTCGGAGCCTCGGCGGGGGCGGTCGCGTAGAAGTGCACGACGCCCGCGTCGTCGACCTCCGCGAAGGCCCGCACCGGAGACTGGCACTCCTCGATCCGCTCCAGCAGACCGGGCGCGCTCGCGTAGCGCTCGGGGAGGTCGGGCAGCTCGTTCGCGAACTCGAGCAGCAGCTGGAGGCGCTCGCGCTCCGGCATCGCGAGGAAGTCCTCGCGGATCTCCGCGAGCGTCGCGGGCAGGTCGGGCGAAGCGTCGGAGGGGGAGCTCATGGTGGCGATCCTCGCATCGGGGCCGGGGCGGCGGGACGGCAGTCCCACCGTGCGGAACGCTCCGTGGACGTGACGTATGCCCGCAGCACGCCGACGGCGCGCGGTCCGTCCTCGGGGGCGGGCCGCGCGCCGTCGGGCACGCTCGTGCTGTGCGTGGGTCAGTTGAGCGACGCCGGGGCCTCGCCGGGCTCCTCGCCCTTGACGATCGGCACGCGCACCGCGTTGCCCCACTCGGTCCACGAGCCGTCGTAGTTGCGGACCTTGTCGAAGCCGAGCAGGTACGTGAGCGCGAACCACGTGTGGCTCGACCGCTCGCCGATGCGGCAGTAGGTGACGACCTCGTCGTCCGTCGCGAGGCCGAGGCCGCCCTCCTGGTAGATCGCCTCGAGCTGCTCGCGCGACTTGTAGGTGCCGTCCTCGGCGACCGCCGTCGCCCACGGGACGTTGCGCGCCGTCGGGATGTGCCCGCCGCGCAGCACGCCCTCCTCCGGGTAGTCGGGGATGTGCAGGCGCTCGCCCGTGTACTCCTGCGGGGAGCGGATGTCGACGAGCGGCCCGTTGCCGATGTGCGCGAGGACGTCCTCCTTGAACGCGCGGATCGTCACGTCGTCGCGCTCGACGACCGGGTACTCGACCGCGACCGGCTCGGGGACGTCCGTCGTGACCTCGCGGCCCTCGGCGATCCACTTGCCGCGGCCGCCGTCGAGCAGGCGGACGTCCTCGTGGCCGAACAGCGTGAAGACCCACGCCGCGTAGGCTGCCCACCAGTTGTTCTTGTCGCCGTAGACGACGATCGTCGTGTCGCGCGCGATGCCCTTGCTGCCGAGGAGCTGGGCGAAGCCCTTGCCGTCGATGTAGTCGCGCGTGTCCGGGTCGTTGAGGTCGGTGTGCCAGTCGATCTTCACCGCGCCGGGGATGTGCCCGGTCTCGTAGAGCAGCACGTCCTCGTCGGACTCGACGACGACGACGCCCGGCTCGCCCAGGTGCTCGGCGAGCCAGTCGGTGCTCACGAGGCGGTCGGGGTGGGCGTACTGCGTGATCTTCTCGCTGGTGTCGAGCGGTGCGGGCATCGTGTCCTCCGGGCGCGTGGTGGGCGTTCGCTCGTCAGGCTAGGTCGGCCGTCCGCATCACGGAAGGCTCGTGACGCATGCTGAGACGGTGTAAACGCATGCTGCGGACGCCCGCTCCGGTGGCCACACTGGACGCGTGACCGCCACCGTCCCGGAGCGCGTGCGGCGGGCCGTGGCGCTGCTCGACCTCCGCGGCGACGAGGCCGTGCTCGAGATCGGCCCCGGTCCCGGTGCGGCCGCCGAGCTCGTGCTCGCCACCCACCCCGGCGTGCGGTACGTCGCGCTCGACCGGTCCGCCACGGCGGTCGCCCGCACGACCGCGCGCAACCGGGTCGCTGTCGACGACGGCCGCCTCGTCGTGCGGCGCGGGGAGCTCGCGGCGACCGGCGGTCCGGACGTCCCCGGCGGCCCGTTCGACGTCGCGTTCGCGGTGGACGTCAACGTCTTCTGGACGCGGGTGGCCCACGCCGAGGCGAGCACGCTCGCCGCGCTGCTCGTCCCGGGCGGAGCGCTCTGGCTCGTCCATCAGACGCCCGACGGCGCCGACGACCGGGTCCTCGACGGCGTGCGCGCGTCGCTCGACGTCCCCGCGCTGGGCCCGGTGACGGTCGTGCGCGACGGGGTGCTCGCCGTCGGCGCGCGCCGGGTGGCCGACCCGCCCGGATGACGGGCGGTCAGCCCAGGAGCTCGCGCGTCGCGTCGCCGAGCGCCCGGTCGAGCAGCTCGAGGCCGAGGTCGAGCTCCTCCTCGCTCACGGTGAGCGGCGGGGCGATGCGGAACACGCCGCCCATGCCGCGGAGCTGCACGACGTTCATGTGGAGCCCGAGCTCGAGCGCCCGCCGGGTCACGAGGGCACCGAGGGCGTCGGCGCCCTCCTTCGTCTCGCGGTCCAGCACGAGCTCGATGCCCTGGAGCAGTCCGCGCCCGCGCACGTCGCCGATCGTCGCGTGGCGGTCCTGGAGGTCGAGCAGCCCGGTGCGCAGGCGGTCGCCGAGCACACGCGCGCGGGCATCCGTCCGCCCTTCCTCCAGGACGTCGAGCACCGTGGAGCCGACCGCCGCGACGAGCGGGTCCGAGACGTGCGTCGTGAAGAAGAGGAAGCCGCGCTCGTGCGCGCGCGCCTCGATCTCGGCGCTCGTGACGACCGCGGCGAGCGGGAGCCCGGCGCCGAGGGTCTTGGAGAGGGTGAGGATGTCCGGCACGACGGGCTCCTCGCCGTCGCGCCCCTCGAACGCGTACCAGGAGCCGGTGCGGCACAGCGCCGTCTGCGCCTCGTCGAGGATCAGGAGCATCCCGCGCTCGTGGCACTTGTCGCGCAGCGCGGCGAGGTAGCCGGGCGGGAGCTCGACGATCCCGCCCGAGCTGAGGATCGGCTCGACGAGGCACGCCGCGAGGCTGCCCGTCGACTGCACGTCGACGAGGTCGAACGCGAGGTCGAGCTGACGGCGCCAGTCGTGCGTGCCGTCGGGCGCGACGTGGTCGGGCCGGTACGCGTTGGGCACCGGGATGACGAGGTTGCCGGGCGCCGTCGGGCCGTAGCCGCGGCGGCCCGCGCTGTACGTCGCGGCGGCCGCGGCGTGCGTCATGCCGTGCCACGACCCGGCGAGCGAGACGACCTCGTGCCGTCCCGTGACGAGCTTCGCCATCCGGATCGCGGCCTCGTTCGACTCGGCCCCGGTCGTGAGCAGGAGCACCTTCTCGAGCGGGTCGGGCAGCGTCCCCGCGAGCCGGCGCGCGAGGTCGACGACCGGGCGCGACAGCATCCCGGAGAACAGGTGGTCGAGCGTCCCGACCTGGCGGCGCACCGTCTCGACGATCGCCGGGTGGCTGTGCCCGAGGATCGCGCTCATCTGGCCGGACGTGAAGTCGAGGACGCGGCGTCCGTCCGCCGTCGTGACGAAGCTGCCCGACGCGCTCTCGACGATCTCCGGCGTGAACGGGCCGCCGTACCGCACGAGGTGGCGGTCGGCGTCGGCCCAGAAGCGCGCGGCGTCGTCCGCGGCGGCCGTGCTCGGGCCCGCGCCGGGGGCGGACGGGCGGGCGGGCGCGGGGGAGGGCGAGAGGGTCATTCTCGGAGCGTAGGGACGCATCCTTGTGCGCGTACAGCACGAGTCCGCGTACAGTCTGTGCGGACAATCAGCACAGGGAGGGAGGTGCGTAGGTGCTCAACGCCGCCCGGCTGCAGATCCTCGCGCGGCTCGAGAGCCTGGGGACCGTGCGCGCGGTCGGGGCCTCGCTCCACCTGAGCCCGTCCGCCGTCTCCGCGCAGCTCGCCGCGCTCGAGGCCGAGACCGGCGCGCGCCTCCTGGAACGCACGGGCCGACGCGTCCGCCTCACGCCCGCGGGCCGTGCTCTCGCCCGGCACGCGCGCGTCATCCTCGACCAGATGGCGCTCGCCGAGGCCGAGCTCGCCCACCCCGACGGCGAGCCCGCCGGGGCCGTGCGCGTCGCCGCGTTCGCGAGCGCGGTGCGGGCGCTCGTCATCCCGCTCGCGGCGCGGCTCGCCGTCGAGCACCCGCGCGTGGAGGTCGAGATCGACGAGCTGGACCCGCGCGAGAGCGGGCCCGCGCTCCGGCGCGCGGACGTCGACGTCGCGGTGACCGCCGACCTGCTCGACGGCGCGCTGCTCGCCGGCCCCGATGTCGCGACCGTCCCGCTGCTCGAGGACCCCGTCGTGCTCGTCACGGAGCGCGGCGACCGGGCCCCTGGCGAACCGGCCGACCTCGCGCACCTCGCCGACGCGCGGTGGGCCGCCGACCTGCCCGGGCGCTACCTGTCCACGCTCGTCGAGAGCGCGTGCCGCGAGGCCGGATTCGAGCCGCGCGTCGTCGCCCGGCTGCCCAGCTACGAGCTGCTGCTCGCGCACGTCGAGGCCGGGCTGTCCGTCGCGCTGCTGCCGGGCCTCGCCGTCGACCCGCGGTACGCCGTCGACGCCCGCCCGCTCCGCGTGCCCCGGACCCGCCCGGTGTACGCGGCCGTGCGGCGCGGGGCGGCGCCCACCGCCGCGACCACCGTCGTGCTCGGCGCGCTGCGCCGCGTCGCGCGCGACGTCGCGACCGCCGGCCACGCGCCGCCCGGGACCGGCTGACGCCCGCTCGCGCCGCCCCCCGCGCGACCTACACTGGCCCCAGCACCGCACGACGACGTGGAGGTCCCGTGCCGCGCACTCCCGCACCGCCGCCCCGCTCCAAGGAGCACCCGCGCCGCCCCGACGCGCGCCGCGACCCGCGCTCCGTGCGCGCCGCCTACCGCTCGTTCCTCGACCACGGCATCCTCCCGCGCGGCGTCCACCCGCTCGTCGCCGACTCGTGGCGCCGGTCCGTGCACAGCGGCGTCGACCCGGAGGCGCCCCGCACCGACTCGGGCCTGGCCCACGACGACCTCGTCGCGTACCGCGAGGCGCACCCGCTCGCCGGCGTCATGCCCGTCGTGCGCGAGCTCGTCGTCGACGCCGCCGCCGACGACGGCCTCGTCGTCGCCGTGTCCGACGACGCCGGCCGCCTCCTCTGGGTCGAGGGCGACCGGGCGCTGCGCGACGCCGTCGACCGTGTCGGGTTCGTCGAGGGGTCGGTGTGGCGCGAGGAACGCGTCGGCACGAACGCGCCCGGGACGGCGCTCGCGACGCGCAGCCCCGTCCAGGTGCTCGGCGCCGAGCACTTCTCCCGGCCCGTGCAGGCGTTCAGCTGCACGGCCGTGCCCGTCCACGACCCCGCGACCGGGCGCGTCCTCGGGGTCCTCGACGTCACCGGGCGCCAGTCCGCCGCGTCGGGCGTCGTGCTCTCGCTCGTGCGCGCGACCGTGCTGAGCCTCGAGCGCGAGCTCGCCCAGCGCGCCGCGACGACGGGGCTCGACGACGGCCCCGGCCGGGTCCCGGGACCGCCCCGCGACGGCGCGCCCGAGCTGCTCGTGCTCGGGACCGCGCCCGTGCTGCGCTCGCCGGACGGCCTCGACCACCGCCTGTCGCTACGGCACGCCGAGATCCTCGTGCTCCTCGCGACGCACCCCCGCGGGCTGTCCGCCGACGAGCTCGCCGTCCTGCTGCACCCCGGCGAGCTCTCCGACGTGACCGTCCGTGCCGAGGTGTCGCGCCTGCGGCGCGTCGCGGGCGCGCTCCTCGCGGGGTCGCGCCCCTACCGGCTCGCACGACCCCTGCGGACCGACGCCGACGTCGTGCGGGACCACCTCGCGGCGGGCGACGTCCGCGGCGCCGTCGCCGCCTACCGCGCGCCGCTCCTGCCGCGCTCCGGCGCGCCCGCCGTCGAGCACCTGCGCGCCGAGCTCGCGGCCGAGCTGCGCACCGCCGTCGTGGCCGCGGGCGGCGCCGACGTGCTCGACGCGTGGACGCGCACCGACGACGGCGCCGAGGACCACGCCGCGTGGACGCGGCTGCAGCGCGTCGCCGACCACGGCAGCCCGCTGTGGGTCCGCGCCCGCGCCCACCTCGACCTGCTCGACGACGAGCTCGCCTGAGGTCTGGCAATCCGCCCGCTGCAACGGTCCTGCAACCCTGCGGTGCCTACCGTCGGCCGCACGGCGCGACGAGGCGCCGGGCCGCGCACCGCCGTCGGACGCTCCCCGCCCGACGACGACCTCCCCAGGAGCGCGGCGAGGACCAGCACTGCGAGTCAGCACTGCGAGGAGGCAGACGATGACGGTCTACGCAGCCCCCGGCACGGACGGGGCGATCGCCGAGTACAAGGCCCGGTACGACCACTGGATCGGCGGCGAGTACGTCGCGCCGGCCGGAGGGCAGTACTTCGAGAACCCCAGCCCGGTGACGGGCCGGACGTTCACCGAGGTCGCGCTCGGCACCGCCGACGACATCGAGCGCGCGCTCGACGCCGCGCACGGCGCCGCCCGGTCGTGGGGCCGCACGAGCGCGACCGAGCGCGCCAACATCCTCAACAAGATCGCCGACCGCATGGAGGAGAACCTCGAGCGGATCGCCGTCGCCGAGTCGTGGGAGAACGGCAAGCCCGTCCGCGAGACGCTCGCCGCCGACATCCCGCTCGCGATCGACCACTTCCGCTACTTCGCGGGCGCGATCCGCGCGCAGGAGGGGTCGATCTCGGAGATCGACGAGGACACCATCGCGTACCACTTCCACGAGCCGCTCGGCGTCGTCGGGCAGATCATCCCGTGGAACTTCCCGATCCTCATGGCCGTGTGGAAGCTCGCCCCGGCGCTCGCGGCGGGCAACTGCGTCGTGCTCAAGCCGGCCGAGCAGACCCCCGCGTCGATCCTCTTCCTCATGGACATCGTCGGGGACCTGCTGCCGCCCGGGGTGGTGAACGTCGTCAACGGGTTCGGCGTGGAGGCGGGCAAGCCGCTCGCGTCCAGCCCGCGCATCCGCAAGATCGCGTTCACGGGCGAGACGACGACCGGCCGCCTGATCATGCAGTACGCGAGCCAGAACATCATCCCGGTCACGCTCGAGCTCGGCGGCAAGTCGCCGAACATCTTCTTCTCCGACGTCGCGGACGCGCGCGACGACTTCTACGACAAGGCCCTCGAGGGGTTCACGATGTTCGCCCTCAACCAGGGCGAGGTGTGCACGTGCCCGTCGCGCGCCCTCATCCAGTCGTCGATCTACGACACGTTCCTCGGCGACGCGGTCGCCCGGACCCAGGCCGTCAAGCAGGGCAACCCGCTCGACACCGAGACGATGATCGGCGCGCAGGCGTCGAACGACCAGCTCGAGAAGATCCTGTCGTACATCGAGATCGGCAAGGCCGAGGGCGCGAAGGTCCTCACCGGCGGGTCGCGCGCCGAGCTCGGCGGCGACCTCGCAGGCGGGTACTACGTGACGCCCACGATCTTCGAGGGCAAGAACTCGATGCGGATCTTCCAGGAGGAGATCTTCGGGCCCGTCGTCGCGGTCACCGACTTCTCCGACTTCGACGACGCCATGACCATCGCCAACGACACCCTCTACGGGCTCGGGGCCGGCGTCTGGTCGCGGTCGGGCAACACCGCCTACCGCGCGGGCCGCACCATCGAGGCCGGGCGCGTGTGGACGAACTGCTACCACGCGTACCCCGCCGCCGCCGCGTTCGGCGGGTACAAGGGCTCCGGCGTCGGGCGCGAGAACCACAAGATGATGCTCGACCACTACCAGCAGACGAAGAACCTCCTCGTCTCCTACTCGGCCCAGAAGCTGGGCTTCTTCTAGACCAACCCCACCCGCCCTGCCCGCCTACCGACCACGGGCTCGGCTCACTCCGGCCGCCGAGCAGGTGGTCTTGGCTCGTCCGGCCGTCCGGACGGACCACGACCACCTGCTCGCGGCGCCGGGATCGCCTGGTCGGCCGACACGTGGAGGGTCCCGTGGTCGACGACGTTCCCTCGGTCCGTCCAGTGGGCGCGATGCCCGCGCGCGTCGCGCTCACCGACGACGCCGGTGCGCTGCTCGCGCGGCTGCGCGCGGTCCACGGCGAGCTCATGTTCCACCAGTCCGGCGGGTGCTGCGACGGGTCGTCGCCCATGTGCTACCCGCAGGGCGACTTCCTGCTCGGCGACGCCGACGTGCACCTCGGCGACCTCGTCGTCGACGTGCCCGGTCCCGACGCGGACGGTCCCGGCGCGGACGGCCCCGCCGCGGACGGCCCCGCCGGGGCGGACGGCGCGGCCGGCCGGTTCGTCGTGCCCGTATGGATGAGCCGCGCGCAGTTCGAGTACTGGAAGCACACCCACCTGACGATCGACGTCGTGCCCGGCCGCGGCGCCGGGTTCAGCGTCGAGGCGCCCGAGGGCGTGCGCTTCATCATCCGGTCTCGCCTGCTCACCGACGACGAGTGGGCGGCGCTCGACGTGGCCTAGGCTGGCTCCACCGACGGGCCCCACGGCGGGCCCACCGCGGGCCCCGACGGGCCGGGACCGGAGAGGAAGCGGTGCGATGAACGACCTGCTCGTCGTGGCGCGCGACCTCGCCTCCGCGCTCACGCTCCTGCTCGGCACGTCGACCCTCACGGCCACGCTCTTCCTCCTCGGCGCCACCGCCCTCGTCGCGGCCGTGGCCGCCGTGGCCGCGCGCTGGGGCGCGCCCCTCGCGCTCGGTGTGGCGGCTCGCCCCGCGGGCCGCCTGCGCGACGCGGTCGACGTCGGTCCCGCCGTCACGCAGAGCGACCCGGACGCCCCGGGTCGTGCCCGGCCCCGGGCTCCCGGCCGACCCCTCGGCTGATCACCCGGCCGAGGGACCCCACCCGCACCCGCGTCGCTGCGCGGCGTGCTGCTGCCTGCCCATCGCAGGGTGATCGGCGAACGCGTACCCCGCACGTTCGACCGAGGACACCACCATGAACCTGCTCGACCTCCCGCTCGTCTCCACCGTGCTCGACGCCGCGTACCGCGCGCTGATGGGCCTGTCCGACCTGCTCGAACCCCTCGCGGGCGGCGCCGCGGCCGCGGCGGCCGTCGTCCTGCTGACGCTCGCCGTGCGCGCCCTGCTCGTCCCCGTCGGCGTGTCGCAGGCGAAGGCGGAGCGCGACCGCGCGCGCCTCGCACCGCGGCTCGCCGAGCTCCAACGTCGGCACCGCAACGACCCCGAGCGGCTGCGGCGCGCGACCGTGGAGCTCTACACCCAGGAGGGCACGACGCCGCTCGCGGGGTGCCTCCCGATGCTGGCCCAGGCGCCCGTGGTCGGGGCGGTCTACGCGCTGTTCCTGCACGCGGAGATCGCCGGCCACGGCAACGCGCTGCTCGGCCACACCCTGTTCGGGGCGCCCCTGGGCTCGAGCCTCGTCGGCGGGCTCGGGGCGGGTGGCGTGCCGACCGTGGTCGTGGCCGGCGTGGTCGTGCTCGCGATCGCGCTCGTCGGCGAGCTCACGCGCCGCGCCTCCCTGCCCGGCGGTCGGCTCGCGCTGCCCCGCACGACGCCCGGCGCCGACACCGGGCCGAGCATGTCCGGTGCGGCGGTGCTCTCCGGCCCGGGCCTGCAGAACGCGCTCGGTGCCCTGCAGTTCGTCACCGCCGTGATCGCCTGCTTCGTGCCGCTCGCCGCTGCCCTGTACCTGCTCGTGACGGTGACGTGGACGCTCGGGCAGCGCCTCGTCCTGCGCCGCCGGTACCCGCTCGTCGCGACGGCGTAGCGGAGGCCGCGGGGCTGTCCAGCGGACCGCCGGCCGCGCGAGAGTGTCGGGATGGGGCCGATCTGTCGCCCTGTCGCGAGGCCGTCCGCGTGGTCCCCACAGCCCGCGGCGGCCGGGGGGCCGCGGCCCGCCCGCGGGTCAGAGCGCCGCGAACCGGCCGACGGCGACGAACACCGCGAGGGCGAGCAGCACCACGTTCGCCGGGACGGCCTTCGCCTCGCCGAGGCGCACGTGGAGGGGGATCGCGCCGACCTGCGTGAGCGCGAGCCCGACCGCGGCGACGGGGGTGAGCACCGGCGCGACGCCGAGCGCCCACGGGAGGATCACGCCGACGGCGCCGGCCACCTCGAGCCACCCGATGGCGCGCACGCCTGCCGCGCGCTCGGGCGTCACCCAGCGCATCTGCTCCTGGAGCACGGGGATCGGGCGCAGGGCCTTCATGAGCCCCGCGCCGACGAAGGCGAGGGCGAGCAGACCGGAGGCGATCCACAGGGCGACGTTCATGCGTGAGTCCTTCGAGAGGAGGCGGCGACGGCCCAGGATGGCCGGTCACTCTTTGTGCCTGGGCACATGATGGGTAACCATGAGCACCGGTACAAAAGGCACACCGGTGTGCGTGAGGAACACGGAGCAGCACCCGAAGAAGACGGAGACCCCCATGACGACGACGCCCAGCACGGACGTACCGGTGGTGCGCGAGCTCGCCGAGCGCCACGGCATCCCCGTCGACGGCGGCTGCGCCGCGGCCGAGGCCACGAGCGAGGTGCGCTCGGTCCTCGACCGGGTCGGCGACAAGTGGAGCGTCCTCATCCTGGGGATGCTCTCCGGCGGCCCGCAGCGGTTCACCGAGCTGCTCCACGGGATCGACGGGATCTCGCAGCGCATGCTCACGCTCAACCTGCGCCAGCTCGAGCGGGACGGCCTCGTGAGCCGGACCGTCCACGCCGTCGTGCCGCCGCGCGTCGACTACGCGCTCACGAGCCTCGGCGAGACGCTGCTGCCGCCCGTGCTCGCGCTCGTCGAGTGGGCGCTCGCCCACACACGCACCATCCGCGAGAACCGGGACGTGTTCGACGCGCGGCGCCCCGCCGGCTGAGCGACGGCCGACCGGCGAGAGGTCGCCCGGGTGCGGCGCGCGAGGGGGAGCGTCAGCCCGCGAGCGGGTCGGCCGCGCGCAGGTACCAGGGCTCCTCCCGCTCCAGCGACAGCGTCCAGAGGCCGGGGGCGCCCGCGGGCACCGCGAGGCACACGTTGCCGGTCACGGTGTCGCCCGCGCCGATCAGCCCCGTGCCGACGAGCGCCTGCGGCACCGCGCCGCACCCGCCGTCGGCGGAGACGCCGTCGTCCCCGATGAACCCGATGTCGACGGCGCCCCACGCGGTCACCTGCGAGCTGAACCCGGTGTAGGTGGCGGTCACGGGCACGATCCAGTACTCGGTGCCGTCGGGCGGCGGGGTGTTGACGTCGTCGTGCGCGAGCACCTCCGCGGTCGCCTCGTAGGGCTCCTCGAGGAGGACCTCCCACTCCACGCCACCGATCGTGTACCCGTCGAAGAGCCACGGGTCGTCACGCGTGCCCGTCCCCTCCCAGTCGCCCTCGGACCAGTCCTCGTCGGACCAGCCGTTGCCGGGCCACTCGTCGCCGTACGCGTCGTCGGTCGGGGCCGTGACCCACGCGGCGATCCGGGCGCCCGCGTCGGTCGCGACGCCCGCGGCGTACCCCGTCCCTCCGCCGACCACGAGGCACACGACGCCGACGAGCAGCCCGACGGCGGTCCGGGAGAGGCCGGTACGTCCCGGTGCCGGGGGCGTCGGGGCGGGCCGCGGGGCCTGGGGGTGCGACGGTCCCGGGTGCGGCGCGGCGGGCTGCGGGACGCCCGGGTGCGGCGGGCCGGGGCGCGCCGCGAGCGGCGGTGCCGCGTACGGGTTCGGGCGCGCGGCCGTGGCGGGGGAGGAGGGGGTCGGGCCGGGAGGAGCCGTCGGCGAGGACGGCGGCGTCACAGGGGTGCTCATGGTGCTCCGGTGTCGTGCGGGCGGGCGCCCGGACGACAGGTGCCACCGTGCGTGGCCGGATGTTCCCACACCGCGGACCTTCCCGTCGAGGACGATCTCGTTCCCTCCCGAGCACGACCTCGGTGCCGCCGCCGGGTGGGCGACGGCACCGAGGTCGTGGCGGGCGGGAGTCCGCTACGGCTGGTCCACCTCGGAGCCCACGAGGAACTGCGAGTACGCCCCGATGGTGAGGAACGTCGGGAAGTCCTCGGCGAGCGCGACGGCGCGGAACACGTGCGCCGCGTCGTCGATCCGGTTCCCCGGGGTGCGCGGCAGGTCGTCGACGATCTCCGCGAGCAGCGCCTCGACGCGCTCGCGCGCGATCGGCACGCCGTTCTCGGTGCGCGTGCCGGACGCGATCCACTGCCACACCTGCGACCGCGAGATCTCGGCGGTCGCGGCGTCCTCCATGAGGTGGTCGATCGCGGCCGCCCCGACACCGCGCAGCCACGACTCGAGGTACCGCACCCCGACGGAGACGTTCGAGCGCAGCCCCGCCGCGGTGACGGTCGCCCCGGCCCGGCGGGCCGAGCCGATGTCGAGCAGCTCGTGCTGGCCCACGCGGACGTCGTCGCGCTGCCGCGAGACCTGGTTCGGCGCGTCCCCCAGCACCGCGTCGAACTCGGTGCGCGCGACCTCGATGAGGTCGGGGTGCGCGACCCACGTGCCGTCGAACCCGTCCGTCGCCTCCCGGCGCTTGTCGGCGCGCACCTGCTCGAACGCGCGCTCGGTGACGTCCGGTCGGCGGCGGTCCGGGATGAACGCGCTCATGCCGCCGATCGCGTGCGCGCCGCGCCGGTGGCACGTCTGCACGAGCAGCTCGGTGTACGCGCGCATGAACGGCGCGGTCATGGTGACCTGCGCGCGGTCGGGCAGCACGTACGAGTCGCCGCGGGTGCGGAAGGCCTTGATGACGGAGAACAGGTAGTCCCAGCGCCCGGCGTTCAGCCCGGCGCAGTGGTCGCGCAGCTCGTGGAGGATCTCGTCCATCTCGAACGCCGCGGGCAGCGTCTCGATGAGCACCGTGGCGCGGATGGTGCCCTGCGGCAGGCCGAGGTGCTCCTGGGCGAGCACGAACACGTCGTTCCACAGGCGCGCCTCGCGGTGGCCCTCGAGCTTGGGCAGGTAGAAGTACGGTCCCCGACCGCGCGCCACGAGCTCGTGCGCGTTGTGGAACAGGTAGAGCCCGAAGTCGACGAGCGACGCCGACGCCGACACGCTCACGCCCGCCCGGTCGACGTACCGCATGTGCTTCTCGATGAGGTGCCACCCGCGCGGGCGGAACACGATCGTCGGGAGGTCGGTGAGCGTCGTCGAGCGCAGGCGGTACTCCTTGCGGTGCTCGCCCGAGCCGGTCGTGTGCGTCAGCGTCCCGCGGATCGCGTCGCGCAGCGCGAGCTGGCCCTCGATCACGTTGCGCCACGTGGGGCTCGACGCGTCCTCGGCGTCCGCGAGCCAGACCTTGGCGCCGGAGTTGAGGGCGTTGATCGTCATCTTGGGGTCGGTCGGGCCGGTGATCTCGACGCGGCGGTCCTCGAGGCCCGGCGCGCCGGCCGAGCCCGCGACGCGCCACGAGGGGTCGTCGCGCACGGGCCGCGTCGAGGCGCGGAAGTCGGGGTCGATGCCGTCCGCGACGTCCTGGCGGCGCTGCTGGCGGTCCATGAGCAGCTCGTGGCGGCGCGCCACGAACCGGTCGTGCAGCAGCGTGAGGAAGTCGAGCGCCTCGGGCGTGAGGATCTCGCGGTAGCGCTCGCCCAGCGTGCCGGTGACGCGCAGGGTCCCGGTGACGCGCGGGCTGCTCGTGGGAGCAGGGGTCGACGGGGGAGAGGTGGTCGTGGTCAGCGTGGTCATGGCGTGCTCCGAAGGTCGTGCTCCCGCGAGATAGAACCGCGAGCCTCGAGGTAGAACATTGCGAGCTCTATCTCGGGCGCGCGGGTTCTATCTCGCGGGAGGGGGGAGGGCTTAGTGGAACTGGGCGGTCTCGGTGGACCCGGCGAGCGCGAGGGTGGCGGCGTCGGGGTTGAGAGCCGTGGCGACCCGGTCGAAGTAGCCGGTGCCGACCTCCCGCTGGTGGCGGGTGGCGGTGTAGCCGTCGGCCTCGGAGGCGAACTCGGCCTCCTGCAGCTCGACGTAGGCGGACATCGCGCGCTCGTTGTACCCGCGCGCGAGCTCGAACATGGAGTGCGAGACGGCGTGGAAGCCGGCCAGCGTGATGAACTGGAACGCGTAGCCCATCGCGGCGAGCTCCTTCTGGAAGCTCGCGATCTGGGCGTCGTCGAGGTGCTTCTTCCAGTTGAACGACGGCGAGCAGTTGTAGGCGAGCTTCTTGCCCGGGTGCTGCGCGTGGATCGCCTCGGCGAACGTCCGCGCGAGCTCGAGGTCGGGCTCGCCCGTCTCGACCCAGATGAGGTCGGAGTACGGCGCGTACGCGAGGCCGCGCGCGACGACCGCGTCGAAGCCGGGGCGCACCCGGTAGAAGCCCTCGGACGTGCGCTCGCCGGTGAGGAACGGCTGGTCGCGCTCGTCGACGTCGGACGTGAGGAGGTCCGCGGCGAGCGCGTCCGTGCGGGCGATGACGATCGACGGCACGCCCGCGACGTCGGCCGCGAGACGCGCGGCGTTGAGCGTGCGGATGTGCTGGCTCGTCGGCACGAGCACCTTGCCGCCGAGGTGGCCGCACTTCTTCTCGGACGCGAGCTGGTCCTCCCAGTGCACGCCCGCCGCACCGGCGGCGATCATCGAGTGCATGAGCTCGTAGGCGTTGAGCGGACCGCCGAAGCCGGCCTCGGCGTCGGCGACGATCGGCGCGAGCCAGTCGCGGTCGGGCCTCTGCCCGTCCGACCCCGCGCGCTCGGCCGCCTCGATCTGGTCCGCGCGCAGGAGCGCGTTGTTGATGCGACGCACGACGGCGGGCACGGAGTTGGCGGGGTAGAGCGACTGGTCGGGGTACGTCTGGCCGGACAGGTTGGCGTCGGCCGCGACCTGCCACCCGGACAGGTAGATCGCCTTGAGGCCCGCGCGGACCTGCTGCACGGCCTGGTTGCCGGTGAACGCGCCGAGCGCGGCGACCCACTCCTCGGTGTGGATGAGGTCCCACAACGTCTCGGCGCCGCGGCGGGCGAGCGTGTGCTCCTCGCGCACGGAGCCGCGCAGCGCGACCACGTCCTCGGCGGTGTAGTCGCGCTGGAGTCCGGCCCAGCGCGGGTCGGTCGCCCACTGCTCGGCGAGGTCGGCGGCGCTCTGCGTCTGGTCGCCCGGACGGGCGGACGGGCGCGCGGTGCCGCCGGGGGTCGGGGCGGTGCCGGGGCCGGTGACCGTCGCCGTCGTCGCGACGGCGCCGAGCGGGCGGGCGCCGCCCGCGTACTCGGACGGGGAGCGGCGGCTGACGATGGTGGGCCTGTTCACGGGTGCCTCCTGGTGGTGCGCCGGCCCGCGGAGCGCGGGCCGGCCGGGCCGGTCGGTGGACCTCGGCGAGGTCCGTGCTTCGACCTTCCTCCCGCTGACGAGCCCTTCTCAAGCCAGATCAGGCGAAAGAATCGCGATTCTTCTCTTGTGCGCAAGGAGTGGCGCGTGTCACTCTCAGTCATGGCTATCCCGACGACGCGACCGGCCGGAATCGCGGAACATGCGGAAATCCCGCTCGAGAGCGAGCCCGACGCCCTGACGATCGGCCGCAGGATCCGGCACCTACGCACCGCGCGCGGCATGACGCTCGACGAGCTCGGCGCCGCGATCGGCCGTGCGCCGTCGCAGGTGTCCCTCCTCGAGAACGGCAAGCGCGAGCCGAAGTTCGGCCAGCTCCAGGCCGTGGCGCGCGCGCTCGGCGCGAGCCTCGACGACCTGCTCTCGCCGGAGGCGCCGTCCCGCCGGGACGCGCTCGAGATCGAGCTGGAGCGCGCGCAGCGCGGCCCGCTCTTCGACGCGCTCGGGCTGCGGCCCGTACGGGTGGGGAAGTCGCTGCCCACCGACGCGCTCGAGACCATCGTCGCGCTCGAGCGCGAGCTCCAGCGCCTGCACACCGAGCGCGCCGCGACGCCCGAGGAGGCGCGCCGCGCGAACGCCGAGCTGCGCGCGACCATGCGCGCGCAGGACAACTACTTCCCGGAGCTCGAGGACGCGGCGGCCGGGCTGCTCGACGGCGTCGGGCACGCGGGCGGGCCGATGCCCCAGCGCGTCGCGGCCGACCTCGCCGCCCACCTCGGCTTCACGCTGCACTACGTCGGCGACCTGCCGCACTCCACCCGGTCCGTGCTCGACCTGCGCCACCGCCGCGTGTACCTGCCGAGCAACGGGATGCGCGGGCGGTCCAACGCGACGTCGGCGCTGCTCCAGGCGCTCGCGCCGCACGTGCTCGGGCACGCGGAGCCGCGCGACTACCGCGAGTTCCTCCGCCAGCGCGTCGAGGCGAACTACCTCGCCGCGGCGCTCCTGCTGCCGGAGCGGCACGCGGTCAAGGCCCTGCGTGCCGCGAAGGATGCGCGCGAGATCTCGATCGAGGACCTCCGCGACGCGTTCGCGGTCTCGTACGAGACCGCCGCGCACCGGTTCACCAACCTCGCGACCAAGCACCTCGGGATCCCGGTGCACTTCATGAAGGTGCACGAGTCCGGGGTGATCCACAAGGCGTACGAGAACGACGGCGTGCGCTTCCCGGCCGACCCGCTCGGCGCGGTGGAGGGGCAGTACGTGTGCCGGAGCTGGACCGCGCGCACCGTGTTCGCCGTCGAGGACCGGCTCAGCCCGTTCAGCCAGTACACGGACACCCCGAGCGGCACCTACTGGTGCACGTCGCGCGTGCAGGCGTCGGCCGACGGCGAGTTCTCCGTGAGCGTCGGCGTCCCGTTCGCGCACGTCAAGTGGTTCCTCGGACGCGACACGACCGAGCGGCTCGTGTCCCGCTGCCCCGACGGCGCGTGCTGCCGCCGCCCGCCGGACGACCTCGCCGACCGCTGGGCCGGCCACGCGTGGCCGAGCGCCCGCCCGCACGCGTCGATGCTCGCCGCGATGCCGACCGGCGCGTTCCCGGGCGTGGACCAGACCGAGGTCTTCTCGTTCCTCGAGGCCCACGCGCCGGGCTAGCCGGTCCGTGCCTGCCCCCGCGGTCCCCACCGCGGTCCGCGCGAGCCGCGTGCGCCGTGACGGCGGACGCCGGACGACGGTCAGCCGATCGAGCCGCCCTCGACGGGCGCGACCATCGCGTCCTTGAGGCGCGCGGTGTCGGCGTCGGTCCAGCCGTCGGGCGCGTGCAGCGCGGCGAAGCCGTCGGCGTACTCGAGCTGGTAGACGTGCCCGTGGCCCGGCGGGATGTCGGACGCCGCCGCGACGAACAGGTCGCCCGTGAGCTGCCAGAACGTGACGAACGGGTACCAGCGCACGTCGCCGAGCACGTCGGGCCCGCGTGGCTCGCGGAGCCAGTCGGGCTCGGACCACAGCGTCTCGGGACCCCACCAGGTCACGCCGTCGGACGCGTGCTGGAGGTACACGACGCGCGGCTCGTCCCAGCGCGGGCCGGGGCCCCAGAGGTCCGCGACGCCGGTCGCGACCGGGTCGCCCCAACGGACCTGGCGGCCGTCGTCCACCACGGGGGCGTACTCGAGCGAACCGGGGTCGCGCGCGTCGGTGAGCTCGCGCCACATCGGCGTGAAGCCGGGCGTCCCGGTGAACATCGCGCCGTCGGACCGTGCCTCGACGTCCTGCACGCCGCTGAACGCGCCCTGCATGCCGAACGACCCGAGCGAGATGCCGAACGCGAGCAGGCGCGGGCGGTCGTCCGCAGGCAGGTCCGACCACCGCGCGTACACGGCCTCGAACAGCGCCTTGCCCGCGGCGGGCGGGGTCGAGCGGTCACCGACGAAGCTGATCCAGCTCGGCAGGTAGGAGTACTGCATGCTCGCGATCGCGGTGTCGCCGCCGTGCATGAGCTCGAGCGCCTCGACCATGCCGGGGTCCACCCAGCCGGTCCCGGTCGTGGTGGCGACGACGAGGACGGACCGGTCCCACGCGTCCGTCCGGTCGAGCTCGTCGACGACGCGGGCCGCGGTCGCGTCGAGGTCGCCCTCGGGGTCGAGACCCGCGTACGCGTGGATCGGCTCGCGCACGGCCGCGGGGTCGACGACGTCCCCCGCCGCGGCGAACGCGCGCAGCTCGTCGAGGGTCGGGCCGGAGACGACGAACTTGCGCCCCTCGGCGCCGAGCGAGTCCCAGGACTCGAGGGAGTCCGGGGAGCCGGACCGCTCGGGGAGCGTCGGGGGCGTGAGCCGAGGGCTGATCTCGGCGTTCGCCGCGGCGTAGACCGCGTTGAGCGCGCTGAGCGTGCCCGACCAGATGACGCCGTTGAACAGGAGCACCACGACGACGGCGACGGCGACGCCGCTGACGAACCGCGCCACGGGGGCGGGCACGACCTTGCCGACGAGGACGCTCAGCCACCGGGCGACGCGGCGCAGACCGCGGCCCGCCTGCAGCACGAGCAGCGCGACGGCGAGCGCCGCGAGCAGCGTGACGACCTCGCGCCCGGGGACGTCCTCCGACATGCCGAACAGGTGCCGCAGCTCGATCTGGCGTCGTGCCCCGAGGATCAACGACAGCGGCACGAGCACGACGGTCGCCCCGGCGAGCACCCACCACGCGATCCGGCTCGCGCGCGCGCTCCACCGGATCCGCAGCCCGACCTTCACGGCGAACCACTCGACGAGGGCGCCGACCGCGTACCCGCCGACGGCGCTCACGCCCGAGATCACCGCCTGGTAGTACCAGGCGCGCGGGATGAGCGACGGCGTGAACGACAGGCAGAACCAGGCGAGCGCGACCACGAGCCCGGTCGCGGAGAACCGCCGGAGCCACCGTCCCCACACGCCGTGCCGGGGGCGCTCCGCGTCGACGGGCTCGGGGGCGCGGGTCTCCGTCGTGGTGGGCTGCACCTCGCGATCGTAGGCGCGCGCGGGCCTGGCGGCCGGGCGACGGGCCGTCAGGGGACGTCGTCCGCCGCGTCGCCGTGCGCGTCGGTGAGGAGGTTGAGGGACACCGCGCGGAGGTCGACGACGTGCTTGGCCAGGTAGACGGGGCCGGACGGGGCGCGGGTGGTGAAGGTGACGGCGAGGGGCGTCTCGAGCGTCGACGCGCGCGGTCTCGACCGTGCGGTGGGGAGGTAGGGGGCGAGGCGGAGCGACGCCGGCGTGGCCTTGGTGCGGTAGTGGGTGCTCAGGCGGGCGTACATGGTCCCCTCGCCGTCGCCCCGGGGCTCGTGGGACGCCTCGATCACCTCGAGCGAGCTCGCGACGACCGTGCTCCCGGCGCGCACGACGCACTCCCACGTCGCGATGTCCTGACCCCGCTCGATCTCCAGGAGGCGGGCGCTCCATCCGGTCGCGGGCGAGACGCGGCGGACCACGCGCTCGACGGTGACCTCGTCGGCGGTCTGCACCATCTCCTCCAGCGGGCGGACCGCCCCGAGAGGGAGGGGCACGCGGTGGGCGACCTGTCGGCGACGGCCTGCGCCGCGCTCGATGACACCGTCCTCCTCGAGCAGGGCGAGGGCCTGGCGCACCGTGGTGCGGCTGACGGCGAGGCGGCGGGCGAGCTCCTGCTCGGGCGGGAGCACGACGAGGTCCTCGTCGGGGCCGGTCAGCGCGTCGTGGAGGCGGTCGTAGACCTGGACGGCGAGCGGACGGCGGTCTCGCACGGGCGGGATGTCCATGCCCGCATCTTGCCAGAGAAGAGGAGTTGCCAGACTGGCGATCGCTCTCGTATGTTGTCCGACAATAGACAACCGCGTCGCATTGTTCATTGGAGAGCCGAGATGCCGTCCACCCCCGTCCACACCGTCGGCGGCTTCACGCTCGACGCGATCATCCACGCCGACGGGCGGTGGTCCACGGGTCGCCTCGGCGGCAACGCGCTGTGGGCCTCGATGGGGGTCGCGCTCGCCGTCGACGGCCGTCCTGTCGCGCACGCGCTCGTGGGGGAGGACTACCCCGAGGGGGCGCTCGCGGAGATCGCGTCGCGCGGCGTCGACGTCGACGACGTGACGCGCCGCCCCGGGCAGCCCAACGCCCGGGTCACCTTCGCCTACCGCGCCGACGGGTCACGGACGCAGCCGGCCCCGCCCGAGGCCGTGGCACAGCTGCCCGCCGAGGTGCGGCCGGAGTTCGCCGACTCCACCCGCGACCCGCGACGCACGCTCGACTCCCTGGTGGACGGTGCGGCGCTGGCCGACGTGGCGCGCTCGCTCGGCGGCTCCTGGCATCTCGGCCTGCTGCCGGGGGCGCGCTTCGCCGAGCTCACCACCGCGCTGCGCGGCGCCGCGGTCGACTACGTGCAGGCCGACTGCCCGGCGAGGTCCGAGCTCGCGCGCGACGGTGAGGCGCTGCTCGAGCGCCACCTCGCCGCGCTCGACGTCTTCCTGCCGAGCAGCTCGGACACCGACGTGTTCGCTCCCGGGGTCGACCACCGGACCCTCGTGCGCCGCTTCCACGACTACGGCGCACCCGTCGTGGTGCTGAAGCGCGGCGAGCTCGGGGCGATCGTGTCCGACGCCACGAGGGGGGCCTGGAGCGTCCCGGCGATCCCGGCACCGCAGGACGTCGACGCGACCGGGGCGGGGGACGTGTTCTGCGGGTACTTCGCGCACGCCTACCGCAACGGGGCGACGCTCCTCGACGCCGCGATCGAGGCGTCCGCCGCGGCGCGAGCCGCCCTCCACGTCTCGAGCCCTCTCGATCTGGTTCGACCGCGCGACGAAGCCTGGCAGACGGCCGTCGCGACCATCCGCGAAGGAGTGACCGCACTGTGAGAAGAACGACCATCGGCGTCATCGGCAACGCGTCCCGACCCGGGGTGGAGCTGCCCGCAGCCCTGCTCGAGACGGCGACCGAGGTCGGTCGCCACGTCGCCGAGGCGGGTGCCGTGCTCATCACCGGCGGGACCGGCGGCGTCATGGAGGCTGCCTCGAAGGGCGCCCAGGAGGCGGGTGGGCTGTCGATCGGGTTCCTCCCGCAGGCGGACCTGTCGCACGCGAACCCCTACCTGGACGTCGCACTGCCCACGGGCATGGGGACCATGCGCAACCTGCTCACCGCGCGGTGCTGTGACGCGCTGGTCATGGTGGGCGGCGGGGTCGGCACCCTCAACGAGCTGACGATCGCGTACGACGTCGGCACGCCCGTCGTCGCGATCCGCGGCACCGGCGGCTGGTCCGACCGGATCGTCCGTGCGCTGGTCGACGGACGCTGGCTGGACGAGCGCCGCGTCGCCGAGCTGGAGCTCGCCGACGACCCCCACGCGGCGGTCGCCCGCGCCCTCGAGGCCACGACCCGACCCCGCCGCACCGGTGGCCTGACGGCGCACGCCGGGCACGCCGGCGCCTGACCCGCCACCCGCTCGACCCGCCACCCGCCCGACCCGCCACCCGCCCGACGTCATGTCCTCAATGAAGAGAGAGTCCGTACCGATGTCACTATCCACCCGGGCGCCCCGCCGCCCGATGAGCGCCAACGGCGCCACGCTGCTCGCCGGCCTCACCCTGGGCGTCATCGCCTTCCAGCTGAACGCCACCATGCTGAACCCGGCCGTGCGGCAGATGGAGATCGAGCTCGGTGTGACGACCGCGGCGATCGCCTTCTCGTCCGCGCTCTTCTTCCTGTCGAAGGCGATCTTCCAGGTCTTCGTGCCGCGCCTGTCGGACATGGTCGGCCGGCGGACGATCATGCTGGTGCTGCTCGCGATCCTCGCGC
This sequence comes from Cellulosimicrobium sp. EB106-03-01-XG111, assembly GCF_058792115.1. Classification (NCBI taxonomy): domain Bacteria; kingdom Bacillati; phylum Actinomycetota; class Actinomycetes; order Micrococcales; family Promicromonosporaceae; genus Cellulosimicrobium; species Cellulosimicrobium sp. EB106-03-01-XG111. Next base: position 15,650 of record NZ_JBYTEQ010000031.1, on the reverse strand, counting down.
TGGGGACGGCGATCGCGATGTTCGGCCCGACGGTGGAGTGGCTGTACGTCGGCCGCTTCATCCAGGGCAGCTGCGGTCCCGTCTTCACCATCGCGCTCCTCACCCTGCGGGAGGCGACCGCGGACGAGAAGGACTACGGCACGCGGATGGGCGTGATCATCGCCATCAACGGGGGCATCGCGGGCGTCGACGTGATCCTCGGCGGGTGGATGGCCGAGCAGTTCGGCTTCCGCTCGATCCTGGCCCTGTGCCTCGTCATGACGGTCGTCGCGTTCTTCGCCACCGTGGCCTGGGTCCCGGAGTTCGCCCCGGGCCGGGGCGAGCGGATGGACTGGTGGGGCGTCGTGTTCATCTCCGTCGTCGTCGTGGGCCTGAGCTGGGCCGTCGGCGGCGACCCCTTCGGCAACCGGTTCCCGAGCGCCTGGTCGTTCGTGTACGTCGGTGCGGCGGTGGTCGGCCTCCTCGCCTTCGTGGTCCGTCAGCGGCACGCCCGCCACCCCCTCGTCCCGGCCGACGAGCTCGGGAACCGCGCCATCTGGGCGATGCCCCTGACCACGATCCTCACGCTCGCCGGGATCATGGCGGTCGCCAACCTCGTCGGGCCCTCGTACGCGCAGAATCCCGACGCCGGGTGGGGCATGACGGCAACACTCGCCTCGGTGCTGTTCATGGCGCCCTACGCCCTCGTCGGCTGGGTGGTGGGGCCGTTCGCGGGCCGCCTCGCGCCGCGGTTCGGGTACGTGCGCCTGCTGCAGGGGGGCCTGCTCACGTCCGTGCTGGTGATCGCGGCGATGGCCTCCTTCGGCCTGCGCTCCCCGGTGCTGTTCGGCGTGCTGCTGTTCGTGCTCGGCATCAGCTACGGCGGCGTGACGAACGTGATGCTCAACGGGCTCGGGGTCGTGCTGTCCCCACGGAGCGCGCCCGGGCTGCTGCCGGGTCTCAACGGCGCCTCGTTCGCCATCGGGGCGGGGCTCGCGTTCACGATCGTGGGCCAGGCGATCACCCACGGATCACCGGCGGGTGCGGAGTCGGCGGGCGGATACGCCCAGGGGCTCTGGATCTGCGCCGGGATCGCGACCCTCGCGCTGCTCGTCACGCCGCTCCTGCCGCGGCCGCGGCTGGGCTCGCCCGACGCGGAAGAGTAGTCGCCCGGTGTCGCACGGGAGGGCGCGGTCGGCTCGTCGCCGGCCGCGCCCTCCCCGCGCGTCAGGCCTCGAGGAGCAGGGCCTCGCCCTGGCCCCCGCCGCCGCACAGCCCGACGGCGACGCGCCCGCCCCCGCGGCGCGCGAGCTCGTGCGCCGCGTGGACGGCGAGGCGGGCGCCGGACGCGCCGATGGGGTGGCCGAGCGAGATGCCGCCGCCGTGCACGTTGACGACGTCCGGCGAGACGCCGAGCACGCGCGTGGAGACCGCGACGACGGTCGCGAAGGCCTCGTTGATCTCGACGAGGTCGAGGTCGTCGACCGTCCACCCGGCCCGGTCGAGGGCCTGCCGGATCGCGCGCGCGGGCTGGGAGTGCAGCGACGTGTCGGGACCGGCGACCTGGCCCCACGTCCGCACGGTCGCGAGCACCGGCGTGCCCGCGGACTCGGCCCGGGCGCGCGTCGTGAGGACCAGCGCGGCGGCGCCGTCGGAGATCTGCGACGCGTTGCCCGCGGTGATGGTGCCCTCGGGGTCGAACGCGGGCCGCAGGCGCGCGAGGCCTTCGACGGTCGTGTCGGGGCGCACGCCCTCGTCGTCGAGCACCTCGACCGGCTCGCCCCGGCGCTGCGGGACGCTCACGGGGGCGAGCTCGGCGTCGAACAGGCCGTCCTTCGCCGCGGCAGCGGCGCGCTGGTGCGAGGCCGCCGCGACGGCGTCCTGCTCCTCGCGGGAGACGAACACGTCGCCCACGTTGGTGCGCTCGGTCGAGACGCCCATGGAGGTGTGGTCGAACGCGTCGGTGAGCCCGTCGCGCGCGACGGCGTCGACGAGCGTCGCGTCCCCGAACGCGAACCCGGCGCGCGACCCGGGGAGCAGGTGCGGCGCGTTGGTCATGGACTCCTGGCCGCCGACGAGCACGACCTCCGCCTCGCCGGAGCGGATCATCCGCGTGCCGTCGATGACGGCGGTGAGCCCCGAGAGGCACACCTTGTTCACCGTCACGGCGGGCACGTCCCAGCCCACGCCCGCGGCGGCGGCCGTCTGGCGCGCGGGGTTCTGGCCCGCCCCGGCCTGGAGCACCTGGCCGAGCACGACGGCGTCGACGGCGTCCGCGCCGAGGCCCGAGCGCTCGATCGCGGCGCGCGCGGCGACGGCGCCGAGCTCGACCGCCGTCAGCGCGGCGAGCGAGCCCTTGAGGCGGCCCTGGGGCGTGCGGGCGGCGGCGACGACCACGACGTCGTCGGGGGAGTGCGGGGTGGTGGTGCTCACGGCTGGACCTCCAGGGGTGCGGACGGCGGTGTCTGCGCGGGCGCCGGGGGTGTGGCGCCCGCTCGTGCGGCGGCGGCGTCGACGTCGGCGACGGCAGTGTCGACCAGCCCGAGCAGGAGCCCGAGGAACACGTCCGGCTCCTCGAGGTGGGGGCTGTGCCCGACGCCGGGCCGCACCTCCTCACGGTACCGCCCGCCCGCGGCCGCGTAGGCGTCGAGGACGGCCCGGGTCTGGGCGACCATCGGCTGCGGCGGGTGCGTCGCGGCCCCCGGCCAGCCGGGCACGGCGCCGAGCGCGCCGAGCTGCGCGAGGTCGAACAGCGACGTGTCCGAGACGATCGCGTCGGCGTCGCCGCGCAGCCACAGCACGGGCGCCGTCGCGCCCGACGTCGCGAAGCCGGACAGGTCGCAGTACTTCGCGCTGATCGCGTTGTTCATCCCGCGCGTCCCCGGGGCCACGCCGGGCCACGTGCCCGACGCCGTCCGGTCGCCCGGGTAGTTGTCGTCGCCCGTGCGCGTCGAGAGAACGGAGTCGAGCAGGAGCTCCTCCAGCGCGCCGAGCGGCTCGCCGAGCGAGGCCGGGTCGGCGACGTAGAACCGGCGCAGCACGTCGCGGGGCGACCCGGCGTCCTCGCTGCGGTCGCCGGCGGCGAGCGCCGCGACGAACGCGGGGTTCGCCGTCCCGCCGCCCGAGCCCGCGAAGTCCGGGCAGAGCGGCGTCCCGTCGACGTCGCGCGTGCCGCCGAACCCGTACGGAGACATGGGCGCCTCGAGGAGGATCGCGTCGAACAGGTCGGGCCGGTCGGTCGCGAGCTGGAGCACGACGCCCGCCCCGGCGGAGTGCGCGACGGCGACGAGCGGGCGCGCGAGGTCGAGCGCGTCGAGGGCGGCCGCGACGTCGTCGGCGAAGTCCCGCACGCCGCGGGTCGCGTCGACGGGCCGGGGCTCGGCGTCGCCGTACCCCCGCAGGTCGACGGCGACGCCGCGGACGTCGCCCGGCAGCGTGCGCAGCAGCGGGTCGAAGAACGCCGACGACGAGCAGTTGCCGTGCACGAGCAGGACCGTCGCGCGGGCCGCACCGTCGGCGGCGACCTCGCGCACGTGCTCGCGCCCGCGCGGGGTCGGGACGTCGCGCCGCAGCACCTCGCGGCGCAGCACCTCGGGCGTCACGACGGCGTCCCGGCGGCCTGCGTGGACGGTCCCGGGCCGGCGTCGGTGACGTCGAGCGGGGCGTCGTCGAGCGCGACGACGAGGTCGGGCTCGGTCGCGGCGCGCACGTCGTCGACGCTCACGCCGGGCGCGGTCTCGCGCAGCACGAGCCCGTCGGGCGTCACGTCGATGACGGCGAGGTCGGTGATGACGCGGTGCACGACCCCGCGCCCGGTGAGCGGGAGCGAGCACGAGCGCAGGATCTTGGGCGACCCGTCGCGCGCCACGTGCTCCATGAGCACGATCACGCGCGCGGCCCCGTGCACGAGGTCCATCGCTCCGCCGGGGCCCTTGACCATCTTGCCGGGGATCATCCAGTTGGCGAGGTCGCCCGTCTCGGAGACCTGCATGCCGCCGAGGATCGCGGCGTCGATCTTGCCGCCGCGGATCATGCCGAAGCTCAGCGCGGAGTCGAAGAACGCCGCGCCCGGCAGGACGGTGACGGTCTCCTTGCCGGCGTTGATGAGGTCGGGGTCGACGGCGTCCTCGGTCGGGTACGGCCCGACGCCGAGGATCCCGTTCTCCGACTGCAGCACGAGGTGCTTGTCCTCCGGCACGTAGTTCGGCACGAGCGTCGGCAGGCCGATGCCGAGGTTGACGTACCAGCCGTCGTGGAGCTCGCGCGCGGCGCGCGCGGCCATCTCGTCACGGGTGAGCGGCACGGCTCAGCCCTCCTTCACGCTGGTCGTGGTGCCCGACGGCGCGGGCCGGTCGGTGGCGGCGGCCGACCGCACGGTGCGGCGCTCGATCCGCTTGGGGACGTCGGTGCCGACCTCGACGACGCGGTGCACGAACACGCCGGGCAGGTGCACGGCGTCGGGGTCGATCTCGCCGGGCTCGACGAGCTCCTCGACCTGCGCGACGCACACGCGGCCCGCCATCGCGGCGAGCGGGGAGAAGTTGCGGGCCGAGCGGTGGAACACGAGGTTGCCGTGCCGGTCGCCGCGCAGGGCGTGCACGAGCGCGAAGTCCGTGGTGATCGCGTCCTCGAGCACGAACTCGGCCTCGTCGGCGAACGCGCCGTCGCGGCCGCGCGGCCCGACGCCGAACGTGCGCACCTCCTTGGGCGCGCTGGCCTGCGCGACGCCGCCCGCGCCGTCGTACCGCTGGGGGAGGCCGCCCTCGGCGACCTGCGTGCCGACGCCCGTGCGGGTCCAGAACGCGGCGATGCCCGCGCCCCCGGCGCGCAGCTTCTCCGCGAGCGTGCCCTGCGGGGTGAGCTCCAGCTCGAGCTCGCCGGAGAGGAACTGCCGCTCGAACTCCTTGTTCTCCCCGACGTACGAGCTCGTCATCTTCCGGATGCGGCCCGCGCCGAGCAGGACCCCGAGGCCCCAGTCGTCGACGCCGCAGTTGTTGCTCACGACCCACAGGTCGCGCGTGCCCTGCGCGAGCAGCGCCTCGATGAGCGCGATCGGGTTGCCGCACAGGCCGAACCCGCCGACGGCGAGCGACGCGCCGTCGGGCACGTCCGCGACGGCCTCGGCCGCGGACGCGACCACCTTGTCCAGCCCGGTCCCTCGTGGGGACGCGATCGTGGGGCTCATGCCGTGACCTCCTCGTCACTCGCCGGTCCTGTGCCGTCGCTCGTGACGGCGGCCAGGGCCCGCAGGGTCTCGCCCGCGACGGCCTCGACACCGGGCGGGCTCATGATGATCGTGTAGTGATTGATACCCGCTACGTCGCGGGTGCGCAGCCCCGGCAGCCGCGCGCGCCACGCGGCGAGGTGCTCGGGGGAGTAGAGGGCCTCGGGCTCGTCGAGCAGGCCGCGCGGCGCGCGCAGCAGCACGAGCGGCACGTCGAGCGGGTGGTCGCCCGCGAGCGCGTCCGCGAGCGGCCCGCCCTCGTAGAGCTCGAGCGAGTCGGCGGAGACCGCCGCGCCCGACGACGCCGGTCGCAGCGCGGGCGCCTCGCCCACGAGGTCGTAGTCGACGTACCCCGCGACGACGTCGGCCCACGGCTCGTCCCACGCGCTCGCGAAGGCGGGGTGCGCGCGCCAGAAGCCGCGGTACTCCTCGTGGTCGGCGAACGTGCGCTCGAGGCGCTCGACGGCCGGCCCGAGGAGCGCGCGCAGGACCTCGTCGTGGTCGGCGTCCGGCGGCAGGCCCGCCGGGGGCGGGAGCGGGACGCCGCCGTCGACGAGCACGAGCCGGGAGACGCGGCCGGGGTGGCGGTGCGCGAGCACGACGGACACGAACGCGCCCATGGAGTGCCCGAGCGCGACGACGCGGTCGATCCCCAGCGCGTCGAGGACGGTCGCCAGGTCGTCCGCGTGCGCGCCCATGCCGTACGGGCCGGGCAGGGCGTTGCTGCGGCCGCGCCCCCGCAGGTCGGGCGCGACGACGCGCACGCCCGGCAGCGCCGCGACGACGGCCGGCCACGCGCGGTGCGACGCCGTGATGCCGTGCACGGCGAGGACGGTCGGGACGGCGTCGTGCGCGGGGTGCGCGCCGCCGTCGGGCTCGCTGCCCGGCCCGGGCGCCGGGCCGACCGGGTCCCACACGCCGACGCGCAGCCGCCCGCCCGCGACGGGGACGTCGAGCGTCGCGTAGGTGTGGGTGGCGGCGGTGACGTCGTCCGGCGCGGTCGTCGCCGCGGTCACCGCGCGCTCCAGCCGCCGTCGATCGTCCACGACGCGCCCGAGACCATCGACCCGTCCGGGCCGGTGAGCCACCCGACGAGCGACGCGACCTCCTCCGGCTCGACGAGCCGCTTGACCGCGGACTCGGCGAGGAGCACCGTCGCGAGCACCTCGGACTCGGGGATGCCGTGCACGCGCGCCTGGTCCGCGATCTGCTTCTCGACGAGCGGCGTGCGGACGTAGCCGGGGTTGACGCACACGCTCGTCACGCCGTGCGGGCCGCCCTCGAGCGCCGTCACCTTGGACAGGCCCTCCAGGCCGTGCTTCGCCGACACGTACGCCGACTTGAACGGCGACGCGACGAGGCCGTGCACGGACGAGACGTTGACGACGCGCCCGAACCCGCGCGCGTACATCCCCGGGAGCGCGGCCCGGACCAGCAGGAACGGCGCCTCGAGCATGATCGCGTGCAGCAGCCGGAAGTCGTCGGGCCGGAACTCCTCGATGGGGCTCACGCGCTGCACGCCCGCGTTGTTGACGAGCACGTCGACGTCGAGCGTCAGGTCGTCGAGCGCGCGCGTGTCGGCGAGGTCCACGACCCACGCCTCGCCGCCGAGCTCGTCCGCGAGGCGCTTCGCGCCGTCGGGGTCGACGTCGGCGACGGTCACGTGCGCGCCGCGCGCGGCGAGCTCGCGCGCGCAGGCGGCGCCGATGCCGCTGGCGCCGCCCGTGACGAGCGCGCGGCGCCCGGCGAGCGTCGGGGCCGTGCCGGGGAGCGGTGCGGGGACGGTCATCGCGCGTCTCCTTCGGGGTCGGTCGTGGTGGCGGGTCCGCTCCCGGCCGAGGGAGCGGGCCGGGGCGCGGCGAGCGCGCGCTCGATGAACTGCATGGTCTGCTCGAACACGTGCGGGGGGACCTCGGCGGCCGCGGTGTCGTACGACGGCGGCTCGGCGCCCTCGTCCCAGCGCCCGCCCCACAGGACCCAGCGCATCCCGACGATCTCGCCGATGCCCATGAGCGCCCACGCGGCGACCTCCGGGTCGACGTCGTGGCCGACCTCGCCGTTCGCGCGCGCCTTGTCGAGCCCGGTCATGTAGCCCTCGACGATGCGCGCGTAGTGGCGGCGCAGCGCCCCGGGGGAGACGAACTCGGCCTGCCGCACGATGCGGTAGAGCGCCGGGTGCTCGGCGGTGAAGCGGAAGAACGCCTCGAAGCCGGCGCGCTCGGCGGCCAGGCGCGTCGTCGCCTGCGAGCTCGCCTCGATCATCGCGTGCCGCACGCGGCGGTTGAGGTCGTCGACGAGCTCGTCGAACACGTCGATCTTCGACTCGAAGTACAGGTAGAACGTGCCCTGCCCGACGCCCGCGGACTCGGTGATCTTCACGATCGACGCGTCGTGGTACCCGACCTCGGCGAACACCTGCTCGGCCGCGGCGAGGATCTTCGCCCGGGTGCGGTTGCCGCGGGCGGTGCGGGGCTGGGTGCTCATGAGTCCTCCGGGACGGTCACGCGCTCGGCGAGCGAGCGGCGCGACACCTTGTGCAGCGACGTGCGGGGCAGGGACGGGACGAGGTCGAAGCGGCGCGGGACCTTGAAGTGCGCGAGCTCGCGGCGGCAGAACGCCTCCAGCTCCTCCGCGTCGGTGGGGTGGCCCGGACGCGGGACGACGAACGCCGCCCCGACCTCGCCCCACCGGTCGTCAGGGACGCCCACCACCGCGACGTCCGCCACCGCCGGGTGTCGGCGCAGCACGGCCTCCACCTCCGACGGCGTGACGTTCTCGCCGCCGACGATGAAGACGTCCTTGAGGCGGTCGACCACGCGATAGCACCCGTCGGCGTCGCGCTCGACGAGGTCGCCGGTGCGCAGCCAGCCGTCGCGCAGGACGGCGGCCGTGGCGGCCTCGTCGCGGAAGTACCCGGCGAACACGCCCGGTCCGCGGACCAGCAGCTCGCCCGCCGCGGGCCCGTCGAGGTGGCGTCCGGTCACCGGGTCGGCGACGGCGACCTCGACGTGCGGGTACGGCGTGCCGGCGGAGCCGCTGCGCTCGCGGGCCTGGTCGTCGGGCAGGCACAGCACGTTGGGCCCCGCCTCCGTGAGCCCGTAGCCCTGCGAGAGCGCGACGCCGCGGCGGTGCCACGTGCGCAGCAGCGGCTCCGGCATGGGCGCGCCGCCCACGACGGCGTGCCGCAGCGACGACAGGTCGGCGTCCGCGAAGCCGGGGTGCTCCGCGAGGAGCAGGTAGTTCGTCGGGACGCCCATCATCGTCGTGACACGACGCTCGGCGACGAGCTGCAGCACGCGCTCCGGCTCGAACGTGCGCTCCAGGACGACGGTCGCCCCGGTCCACCACGCGAGCAGCGGCTGGATGTTCCACCCACCCGCGTGGAACTGCGGCAGCACGCTCAGCACGACGTCGTGGCTCGTGAGCTCGACCGTGCGCGAGAGCGAGAGGTTCGTCCAGAAGCAGTTCGCGTGCGTGAGCAGCGCGCCCTTGGGCGTGCCCTGCGTGCCGGACGTGAACACGAGGAGGAGCGGGTCGTCGTCGTGCACGGGACGGCGCTCCGGCGCGGGACCCTGCCGCGACGGCGGCGGGACGTGCGCCTCGACGCCGCTGCGCCCGAGCTCCGCCCGCCGGGGCGGGCGGCCGAGCCGTTCCGCGTCGAGCCGGCGGAGCGGGTCGAGCCGGTCGAACGCCGCGTCCGCGAGGCCGGAGAACTCCTGCTCCACGAGCACCAGCGCGGGATCGGCCTGCTCGACCTGGGCGGCGAGCTCGCCGGGCGACAGCCGCCACGACAGCGGCGCGAGCACCAGCCCGGCCTGCGCGCACGCGAAGAACAGCACGACCTGGTCGGCGCTGTTACCCGTGACGGTCGCGACGCGGTCCCCGACGCCGTAGCCCGCCTCGCGGAACGCCGCCGCCAGGGCGCTCGCGCGCTCGTGCAGGTCGCGATAGCGCAGGGTCACGCCGCGGTCGTCGACGGCGACGCGGTCGGGCGTCGCGAGCGCGCGGTCGCGCGTCCAGCGCCCGAGGGTGTGCAGGCCGTCCTGGGCGTCCTGGTGCTGCGTCGTCATGCCACCTCCTCCAGGCGCTCGCGGGCCTCCTCCCGATCCTCCCGCGGGCGGCGGCGCGCGGCGAGGCGCGACGCGGCCCCGGCGATGCCCCCGGGCAGGAACATCACGACGAGGATGAAGAGGGTCCCGAGCAGGAACAGCGGCTCGCTGAGCGGCACGCGCAGCACGGCCGGCAGGTCCGCGACCGCCGCGGAGCTCGCGAGCGTCCCGAGCCGCTGGTCGAGGATCGTGTAGAGGACGCCGCCGACGATCGCGCCCCACCGGGACCCGACGCCGCCGAGCACGACCATGACGAGGAGCGTGAGCGTGAAGTCGGCCGACGTCGCGCGCGGCACGGCCCCCGACTGGAGCAGCAGGTACGCCATGCCGACGACGGTCGCGAGCGTCGCCGCGAGGACGAACACGAGGAGCTTGACGAGGTAGGGGCGCCCGCCGATGACGCGCACGCGCATCTCGTTCTCGCGCGTCGCCGCCGCGACGTGCCCCGCGCGCGACCGCTCGACCCACAGCACCACGAGGTAGACCACGACGAGCACGGCGAGCGCGAGCCAGTAGAGGTTGCGCGTGTTGAGCACGCCCACGAACGCGTCGGGGACATTCCGGGTCGCGAGCGCGAGGCCCTCCTCGCCGCCGGTCGCGCCGCCGGGGTTGCGGCGCACGAGCACGTTGCCCGCCTGGGCGAACGCGAGGGTGACCATGGCGAACGAGATGCCCGTGACCCGCAGCGAGATGGCCCCGACGACGTGCGCGAGCACGATCCCGCCGACGAGCACGAGCGCCGCGGCGGGCAGGAGCGGGATCTCGGTCGTGTCGAGCACGATCGCGAGCCCGTACAGTCCTGCCGCGAAGTACAGCGCGTGCCCGAAGCTCAGCAGGCCCGCGACGCCGAACAGCAGGTGGTAGCTCAGCGCGAGGGCGCCGATGAGCCAGCACATCGCCATCATCTGGAGCGCGCCGGGCGTGTACGTCGGGCCGGGCAGCACGCCCGGCACGTGGATCGCGAGCAGCGGGAGGCACGCGAGCACCGCGACGAGCGCGACGCCCGCGAGCGCGCGGACCAGCGTGCCCGACGGCGTCCGGCGGCCCGCGCTCTCCGCGCGCGGTGCGTCGTCGGCGGGGGCGGCCGGCGCCGGGGGAGCGGTCTGGGTGGTCATGCGGCTGCCCTCCCGAGGAGGCCGGTGGGACGGACGAGGAGCACGAGCGCGAGGAGGAGCACGACGAGGAGGTCGCCGTAGCCGAGGTAGTAGTTCGCGAACTGCTGGAGCACCGCGACCAGCACGGACGCGACCGCCGCCCCGGTCAGGGAGCCGAGCCCGCCGATGACGGTGACGATGAACGCGAAGATGAGCAGCGACCCGCCCAGGTGCGGTGAGACGTACCCGAAGTACTGCGAGGCGAGGACCCCGCCGAGCCCCGCGGCGGCGCCGCCGACGGCGAAGACGAGCGTGAACGCCTTGCGCACGTCGATGCCGAGCGCGGTGACCATGGACCGGTTCTCGACGCCCGCCCGGATGATGAGCCCGTAGCGGGTGCGCCTGAGGAACAGCACGATCGCGCCGAGCACGAGCGCCGCGGCGGCGATCGCGACGAACCGGTCGTTGGGCACCGGCGCGCCCGCGAGGTCGGTCGTGCCCTTGAGCCACGCCGGGCCGGAGATGAACTCGGGGTCGGACCCCCACATGCCCTCGAACAGCGCGACGGACGCGAGCGAGAGGCCCACCGTGACGAGCACCTGCTCGATGTGCCGCTCGTAGAGCGGGCGGATGAGCAGGAGCTCGGTGAGGGCCGCGGCCCCCGCCCCGACGACGGCCCCGGCGAGCAGCGAGAGCGCGAACACGCCCCACGAGCCCGCGCCGAGCGAACGCGCGACGAACCAGCCGCCGAAGGCACCGAGCGTGAGGAACGAGCCGTGCGCGAAGTTGAGGACGCCCATGAGCCCGTAGATGAGCGACAGACCGGACGCGACGAGGAAGTACAGCGCCCCGAGGCCGAGCCCCGTGACGAGGAGGAGGACGATCGTGCTCACCGGGCCACCGCCCCTTCGGTTCCGTGGTGGTCGACCTCGGCGTGCACGCCGAGGAGCTGCTGGACGCGGTCGGGGTCGTCGAGGAGCTCGCGCGCGGGGCCGGTGTGCACGACGCGGCCCGCGTCGATCACGACGACGCGCTCGGCGAGCCGCTCGATGACCTCGAGGTTCTGCTCGACGAGCAGGATCGGCACCGTGCGGGCGGCCTCCGCGAGCGCGTCGGACACCTCGCCGACGATCCGGGGTGCGAGGCCCTTGGTGGGCTCGTCGACGAGGAGCAGGCGGTTGGCGTTGAGCAGGGCGCGCGCGAGCGACACCATCTGCTGCTGCCCGCCCGAGAGGGTGCCCGCGCGCTGGGCGGCGCGCTGCACGAGGTCCGGGAAGAGCTCCGCGACGAGCTCGCGGCGCGGCTGGGCGTCGCGCTCGGCGAGGCGCAGGTTCTCCGCGACGGTGAGCCCGGCGAACACCTCGCGGTCCTCGGGCACGTACCCGACGCCCCGGCGCACGATCCTGTCCGTGCGCTCGCCGTCGACGCGCTCGCCCGCGAGCAGCACCTCGCCCCGGCGCTCGATCAGGCCGAGCACGGCCTTGAGGGTCGACGTCTTGCCGACGCCGTTGCGCCCCAGCACCGCCGTGACGCCCGTGGCCGGGACGGAGAACGTCACGTCCTCGACGACCTGCTGGCCCGCGATGCGCGCCGACAGCCCGCGCACCTCGAGGACGGGCACGTCGCTCCCGCTCGCGGGGTGGGCGGTGCTCCTGCTGCTGCCGCTCATGCTGCCTCTCCTGCCGTGACGCCCAGGTAGGCGCTCTGCACCGTCGGGTCCGCCATGACGGCGTCGGGGGTGTCGCACGCGAGCAGCTCGCCGTGGTGCATGACGGCGACGCGGTCCACGAGCCCCAGGACCACGTCCATGTGGTGCTCGACCATGAGCACCGTGCAGCCGGTCGCGTGCAGGTCGCGGATGACCTCGACGAGGCCGGGCACGTCGGCCGACGACACGCCCGCCATGGGCTCGTCGAGCAGCACGACGCGCGGCTCGGTCGCGAGGAGCACCGCGATCTCGAGCTTGCGCTTGTCGCCGTGGGACAGGTCGCCCGCGGCGACCTCGGCGCGGCGCACGAGCCCGACGGTCTCCAGGTGCCGGTCCGCCTCCCGCGTCGCGGCGTCGCCGCGACGCGGGAAGCGCAGCACCGACAGGGCGCCGCCGAGGCGCCCCTGCGCGGCGAGCCGCACGTTCTCCCGGACGCTCAGGCGCGGGAACAGGCTCGACGTCTGGAACGTGCGGCCCAGGCCCGCGCGGGCGCGCGCGGCCACCGAGGTGGTCGTCACGTCCGCGCCCTCGAGGAGCACCGACCCGCTCGTCGGGCGGTGGATCCCCGAGACCAGGTTGAAGAGCGTCGTCTTGCCCGCGCCGTTCGGCCCGATCACGCCGAGCATCTCGCCCTGCCCGACGGCGAGGCTCACGCCCCGCAGGATCCGCGCGCCGCCGATCTGGAGCCCGAGGTCGCGGACCTCGAGCGCGGGGAGGGTGTGCGGCTCGCCCACGTCAGCCCGCCTCGGCCGGCGCGACGTCGTCGCCCGGCACCTCGGCGACGAGCTCGGGCACCCAGCCGTCGCCCTCGGGCACGAGCTTCACCTGGTACATCGGCTGGACCAGCGCGTGGTCGGACGCGCGGACCGTCGTCGTGCCCTTGGGGCCGTCGAAGCTCCAGCCCTCGAGCGCGTCGACCATGGCGTCGACGTCGTCGCCGCCCTCCTCGATCGCGTGGACGATCATCTGCGCGGCGACGAAGCCGTCGGGCGTGAAGAGGTCCGCCTGCTTCCCGGCCTCCTCGACGGACGCGAGCATCGCGGCCTCGACCTCGGTGCCCGCGGCGCCGGGGAAGTAGTGGTTGAGGAAGTCGACCTTGCTCGCCGCGGCGCCGTACGCGCCGTAGGTCGCGACGTCGCCGAGCCCGGTGACGACCGTGGTCGCGTCGAGGACGCCCTGCTGGTCGAGGCCCTGCCACATGGCGCCCGACGTCGCCCCGGCCCACGCGACGAACACGAGGTCGGGCGCGGCGTCGACGATCTGGTGCGCGAACGGCGTGAACTCCGTCGCGTCCTCCGGCACGAGCACGCTCGTCACCTCGGCGCCCTGCGCGCCGAGGACGGCCTCGACCGCGGCGAGGTTCCCCTGGCCGAACGCGTTGTCCTGGGCGAACACGACGACCTTCGCGCCGTCCGGGTCGACGAACGTGCCGGCGGTCGCGACGTCCTGGAGGGACTGGCGCCCCGAGCGGAACGTGTAGTCGTTGATGCCCGTGAGCGCGTCGACCGCGGCCGGCCCGGAGATGTAGAGCACCTTGTTCTGCTCGGCCTGCTCGGCGAGCTTGAGCGCCACGCCGGACACGACCGTGCCGCCGAGGATCTGGTAGCCCTTGCCGATGAGGTCCTTGGCCTGGCCGACCGCCTTGTCCGGGTCGCCGCCGTCGTCGTGGAACGTCACGTTGACCGGTCGGCCGTCGACCTCGCCCGTGCCGTCGGTCGCGTAGTCGAGACCGGCCTGGAAGCCCTCGTAGTAGGCCTCCCCGTAGGCCGCGAGCGGCCCGGTCTTGGAGTAGATGATGCCGACGTCGACCGGGTCGGCGCTCGTGCTGCTCTCGCCTCCGGTGCTGCCGCCGCTCGCGTCGGTCGGCGCGCAGGCGGCGAGCGCGAGGCTCGCGGCCGCGAGCGCGGCGACGGCGAGCGCCGGCCGCTGGGACTTCTTCGTCCGCATGACTTCGCCCTTCGTTGGGTGGTCCTGAGGGGGAGCGCCGCTCAAACATGAGAGGCGATTCAGGTTGCGGGAATCATGGATCCCCGGACGGCGCGGTGTCAACCCGCCCCCGCGTCGTCGGCGGCGGCGGTGGCGCCGCTCGGACCTCGGGGAAAGTTGACAGGTGATTCAGGTCACACGTAGCGTCCGGTCCGCCCGGGTCCGGCGCGCGACGGTGCGCGCCACGGCGCGCGAAGCGCCGACGGCGACCCGACCTCGACGTGGAGGTTCAGATGGTCAGGCACTCCCTCAGACAGCGCGCCCGCGCCCGCCGGAGCGCCGTCGCGCTCGCGCTCGGCGCGGCGCTCGCCGTCGTGCTCGCCCCGCTCGTCTCGGCGCCGGCGACGGCCGCCGGGTCGTGGTCCCAGCGCACCGCCGGCGGCATGACGGTCGAGCTCTACCGCCCGTCGACGGCGCCCGCGCTCCCCGGCGGGCGGGCGCTCATGATCTCCCTGCACGGGTGCGTCCAGACGTCGCAGGTGCTCAAGACCGGCGGGAACTGGACCGCGACCGCCGACGAGCACGGCATGGTCGTCGCGGTCCCCGCCGCGCCGAACGGCGGCGTCCTGCTCGGCTGCTGGGACTACTACGACACGAACCACAGCCGCACGAACCCCGCCCGGCACGACGACAACCTGCTCGACCTCGTCTCGACGCTGCTGGCGGACACGTCGCTCGGCATCGACCCGGACCAGGTCTACGTCAGCGGCCTGTCGTCGGGCGGCGGGCAGGCGATGGTCATGGGCTGCCTCGCGCCCGACGTGTTCGCGGGCGTGGGGATCGCGGCGGGGCCGACGGTGGGGACGACGTCGGGCCAGATCGGGAGCGTCGCGACGACGCTCGCCCAGGCCCGCTCCACGTGCCGGACCTTCGCCGGGTCGCGCACCGCGGACCTCGCGACCCAGGTGACGTCCGTCGTCCACGGGAGCGCCGACACGACCGTCGCGACCGGGTACGGGACGCTCAACGCCCAGGTCATGGCCGACCTCTACGGGGCCGGGACCACGTCGGCGTTCTCGCTCGCCGGGCTCGCGGGCACGAACCGCGCGGGCACCGGGTCGCTGTGGTCCGACGCCGCGGGCCCGCGCGTCTCGCTGGTCCAGAACACCGGGCTCGCCCACGCGTGGCCCGCGGGAGGCGGCCCCGGTGGGTCCTACGTGTCGACGAACAGCATCGACTACCCGGCCTACCTCACCGACTTCCTGTTCGCGAACAACCGGCGCGTCGACCGGGACCCGGGCCCGGGCCCCGACCCGGACGTCACGGCGCCGACGGTCGCGATCACCGCGCCCGCCACGGGTGCCGCCGTCTCGGGGACGGTCCGCGTGGAGGTCGCGGCGTCCGACGACCGCGCGGTCGACCGCGTCGAGCTGAGCGTCGACGGCGCGGCCCTCGCGACGCTGCGCGCCGCGCCGTACGCGTCCGACTGGGACACGACGGCGCTCGCGGCCGGCTCCCACGTGCTCACGGCCCGGGGGGGGGGGGGGGGGGGGGGGGGGGGGGGGGGGGGGGGGGGGGGGGGGGGGGGGGGGGGGAGAAGGGGGGGGGGG
>NZ_JBYTEQ010000030.1:0-51249 GCF_058792115.1 Cellulosimicrobium sp. EB106-03-01-XG111 | reverse complement strand
GTCGACGCGGCGGGGAACGCGTCGACCGCGCAGGTCACGGTGACGGTCCAGGCGCCGACCGGGCCGTGGTGCGGCACCGCGACGAACGCGCAGCACCGGGCCGCGGGGCGCGCGATCTCCTACGGCGTGCACCCGTACAACCCGTACTACGCGGTCGGCTCGCTCGCGTACCTCGGGCAGGGCGACACGACGGTCACGACGCTGCGCGAGGCCGCGCCCGGCCGGTTCGAGGTCGCCGCCGCCTGCTGAGCAGGGCGGGCCCGCTCGGGCTAGTGCTCCAGGCGGTCCCTCGGGTCACCGATGAAGTCGGTGACGTCGTCCGGGAGGTCGTCGCGGTTCATGTCGTTCGAGCGGGCCCGGCGGGCGTCCCAGCGCAGCGCGAGCGTGGCCAGCACCGCCGCGATCGTGGACGCCGCGAGGATCGCGATCTTCGCGCCGTCGGTGTGCTCGGCGTCGGGGAACGACAGCTCCGCGATGAGCAGCGAGACGGTGAAGCCGATGCCCGCGAGGAACCCGACGGGCAGGAGGTCGCGCACGCCGATGCCGGGAGCGAGGCGCAACGGCGTGAAGCGCGTGACGAGCGCCGTGACCCCGAGCACGCCCACGAGCTTGCCGAGGACGAGGCCGAGCACGATCGCGAGCACGACCGGCTGCGTCAGCACCTCGCCGACCGGGGTCTCGCCGCCCACGATCGAGACGCCGGCGGCGAAGAAGGCGAACACCGGCAGCGCGACGCCCTGCGACACCGGGCGCATCGTGTGCTCGAAGCGGTGCGTGCGCGACTCGCGCTCGCCGTGCACCGCGAGCGCGGGGACGGTGAAGCCGAGCAGGACGCCCGCGATCGTGGCGTGGACGCCCGACTCGTGCATGAACGCCCACGCGACCGCCGCGACGGGCAGCAGGAGCCACCAGCGGGTGCGGCGAGCCCGCACGAGGACGGCGTAGAGCGCGACCGCGAGCAGCGCGAGGCCGAGGTAGCCCCACCGCAGCTCCGCGGTGTAGAAGATCGCGATGACGACGATCGCGAGCAGGTCGTCGACGACCGCGAGCGTGAGCAGGAACGTGCGGATCGCGACGGGGAGCCCGCGGCCGAACACGGCGAGCACGCCGAGCGCGAACGCGATGTCCGTCGCCGTGGGGATCGCCCACCCGTGCAGGGCGCCCGGGTCGCCCGTGGTCAGCAGGACGGCGACGAAGATCAGGGCCGGCACCGCCATGCCGCCCATCGCCGCGAGCACCGGGACGCCCGCCTGCTTAGGGTTGCGCAGGCTGCCCGCGACGAACTCCTGCTTGAGCTCGACGCCCACCACGAAGAAGAAGATCGCGAGCAGGCCGTCGGCGGCCCACGTCGACAGCGTCAGGTCGAGGTGGAGCGGCGAGGACGGGCCGACGACGGTGCTAGACAGCGCGAGGTACGACTCGCGCCAGGGCGAGTTCGCCCAGACCAGCGCGAGCAGCGCGGCACCGATGAGGAGGGCGCCACCGGTCGTCTCGCGGCCGACCCAGCGGCGCAGGCGCTCGCCCGGGGAGGGCGGCGTGGCGCGCGGGGTGGCCGGAGGGCCGGAGGGCAGGGCGGCGTGGGTCATCGTGCTCCCGGGGGTCGCTGTCGTGTCGCACGGCCGCGTCGCGGACCGTGGCCGACCAGACTTCCCGGCACACCGCCCACGATTCTACGGGGCGTCGCTCGAGGGCGGCGCACCCCTCGCGGTCGACGTGCCCGGCTCGCGGTCCAGTCTCCCGGCGGTCGTCGCGCCACGCGCGTCAGGACGGGGTGTCCTCGGCGAGCGCGAGGAGGCGCGTCGTCGTGTTCCAGTTCCGACCGGTCACCGGGGTCCCGGCCGCCTTCGTGAGGACGGCCGTCGTCAGCCTCGACCGCCCGACGCCGTCGGGGTAGGCGACGTAGAGGACGCCGTTCGCGACGGCGGCGCGCTCGGTCGTCAGCCGCGGCCCGAGCGCGCCGGCCGCGTCCGGGTCGACGGGCTCCTCGCCCACGTGGACGAGCAGCCCGGCCGGACGCTCGGCGGCGTCGTCGGGCAGCGGGTTGCCGCGCACGATCTTCCGGAGGCGCTCGGTGGTGAGCACGGCCACGGCGGCGTCCACGCCGAAGCGCTCGGCGACGCCGTCGTGCAGGCGGCGCGCGACGGCCGCGGGCGACGCCGCGCCGGACGACCCCGGCCCGACGACGAGGTTCCCGCTGTTCACGACCGTGCGGGCGTGCGCGAGCCCGAGCTCGCCCGCGAGGTCGCGCAGCGCGGTCGACGGGACCTTGCGCCCGCCCACGTTCACGGCGAAGAGCAGGCACACGTACGCCGTCACGACGAGGCCCCCGGGCGACGGTGGGACCATGGCGCGGCCTCCTCGAGGCGCGCCGCGAGGGTCAGCAGCAGGGCGTCGTCGCCGTGGTCCGCGCCGAGCATCACCCCGACGGGGACGGTCGCGGACGACCCGTCGGGGTCCGTGACGCGCGCCTCGCCGAGCGGGAGGGAGACCGCGGGCCGCCCCGTGAGGTTCCAGACGCTCGTCCACGGCGTGAACGCCGTCTGCGCGGCGAAGTCGGCGGCCGGGTCGTCGTCGTCCCGCTGCCTGCCGGCGAGCGCGGGCGGCTGCGCGAGCGTGGGGGAGAGCACGACGTCGACCCCCGACCACGCGGCGGCGACCTCGCGCGTGAGCTGCTGCACCCCGGCGAGCGCCGTCGCGTACGCGAGCCCGCTCACCGCGCGCCCGCGCTCGCGCAGCCACCGCGTGAGCGGCACGAGCAGGTGCTCGCGCTCCGGCGGGACGGGCGCCTGGAGCGCCCCGACGGACCACAGCGCCGCGAACGCGTCCCAGCGCTCGGCCCCGAACGGGGGCGGGATCTCCACGACGTCGTGCCCGAGCCGGACGAGGAGCTCCGCCGCGGCCCGGGCGGCGTCGGCGCACGCCGGGTGCACGGGGGCGCCGGCGGCGATCACGGGCTCCAGCAGCAGCCCGACGCGGAGCCGTCGCCCGTCCGGCGCGGCGCCGAGGCGTGCGGTGAACGTGTCGCCGGGCCAGGGGTGCGCGAGCACGTCGAGGAACGCCGCGGTGTCGCGGACCGACCGGGTGAGCACGCCGTGCGTGGCGAGGCCCGCGCCGTCGACCCCGTACGGGCCCGGGCTCACGAGCCCGCGCGACGGCTTGAGCCCGACGAGCCCGCACGCGCTCGCGGGGATGCGCAGCGAGCCGCCGCCGTCGCTCCCGTGCGCGACGGGCACGATGCGCGCCGCGACCGCGGCGGCCGCGCCGCCGCTCGACCCGCCCGCGGACCGTGCGAGGTCCCACGGGGTGCGGGCGGTCGGTCCGACGTCGGGCTCGGTGTAGCAGGGGAGGCCCAGCTCCGGGGTCGACGTCTTGCCGACCATGACCGTGCCCGCACGGCGCAGGAGCGTCACGACGCCGTCGTCGGACGGCGGCAGGAACGGGTCGATCGCGGCCGAGCCGGCGCGCATCGGCACGCCCTCGACCATCGTGAGGTCCTTGACCGGGCAGGGGACGCCGAGGAACGGCGGGAGGCCGTCGTGGGGACCCTCGCGGCCGTCGCGTCGCGCCGCCACGAGCGCGTCCTGCGCGGCGAGGGCCTGCGTGCGCGCGAGGTCAGGGGTGAGCACGGTGAAGGCGCCGACGTCCGCGCCGACCCCGGCGGCGGCGTCGAGCGTCGCGTCGAGCACCTCGACGGGGGAGACGTCGCCGGCGCGCAGGGCACCGGCGAGCGCGGTCGCGTCGAGGTCCAGGAGCTCGGGGGCGCTCATGGCTCGTGAACCTACGCGCGCCGCCGCGCCCGCGCGACCCCGCCCGCGCGACCCCGCCCGCGCGACTCCGCGCGCGTGACCTCCGCCCGCACGGAGCCCCGGCGGTCGACACCGGTCGAGCGGGAGGCGTATATTCCAACCGGAATATTCCAGCCGGGCGTGGCTCCCCACCCGCCGGCCCGCCGTCCCGTCCCGGAGACCACCGTGACCTCCCCGCGCCTCAGCCCCACGGCGACCCTCGTGCTCGCCGTGCTGCTCGAGCAGCCCATGCACCCGTACGAGATGCTCGTGCGCCTGCGCAAGCGGCGCGACGACCGGCTCGTGCGGCTCAACCCCGGCGCCGTCTACCACGCGGTGGACCGCCTCGAGCGCGACGGCCTCGTCGAGCGCGCGGGCGTCGACCGGGACGGCAACCGCCCCGAGCGCACCCTCTACGCGATCACTCCGGCGGGCGTGGCGGCGCACGACGCCCGCACGCGCGACCTCGTCCGCGAGACGCCGCGCGAGTACCCCGCCTTCCCGGTCGGGCTCGCGCTCGTGCACGACCTCCCGCGCGAGGACGCCCTCACGCTGCTCCGCGAGCGCCGTGCGGCGCTCGCCGCCGCGATCGACGGGGTGCTCGAGGGCCTCGACGACGTGGTCGCGCGCGGCCTGCCCCGCCGCTACCTGCTCGACGCCCACTTCGAGCTCCACCAGACCCGGGCCGAGATCGCCTGGCTCGACGCGACCATCGCGGACGTCACGTCCGGCGCGCTGAGCTGGACCGAGGAGCCCGGGCCCGCGTTCCGCCTCTCCCGCACGACCTCACCTCAGGAGTCCTCGTGACCACTCCCGCCCCGGGCGCCGGCCCGGCCCCGGCACCCGCCGAGGCCGGCTCGCGCGTCGTGCCCCTCGTCGACCTCCACGGCCGCAGCGCCTGGAGCATCCTGCCGCCGCTGATCCTCGGCTTCTTCATGATCATGGTCGACACCACGATCGTGAACATCGCGGTCCCCACGCTCCAGCGCGAGCTCGACGCGTCGCTCGTCGCGGTCGGCTGGGTCAACAGCGCCTACCTGCTCTCGTACGCGGTGCTGCTCCTGCTCGCCGGTCGCCTGGGCGACCGGTACGGGCCCAAGCCGGTGTTCGTCGTCGGCCTGGCGGTGTTCACGCTCGCGTCCGCGTGGTGCGGGCTGTCGGGCTCGATCGGGATGCTCATCGCCGCCCGCGTGGTCCAGGGCGTCGGCGCGGCGCTCATGACGCCGCAGACCATGGCCATGATCACGCGCGTCTTCCCGCCGCGGCAGCGCGGCGCGGCCATGGGGCTGTGGGGCGCGACGGCGGGCGTCGCGACGATCGCCGGCCCGCTGCTCGGCGGTCTGTTCGTCGAGTCGTGGGGCTGGGAGTGGATCTTCTTCGTCAACGTCCCGGTCGGGGTCGTGGCGCTCTGGCTCGCCCTGGTGCGGCTGCCGCGGCTCGCGACGAACAAGCGCTCGTTCGACGTGGTCGGCGTCGTGCTGTCCGTCGTCGGGCTCTTCGCGGTCGTCTTCGGGCTCCAGGAGGGCCAGACGTACGACTGGGGCACGATCACCGGCCCGGTCACGGTGTGGGGCGTGATCGGCGTCGGGCTGCTCGTGCTGGCCGCGTTCGTGCTGTGGCAGCGCCGTCTCGGCGACGACGCGCTGCTGCCGCTGCGCCTGTTCCGCTCGCGCAACTTCTCGCTCGCGAACGTCGCGGGCATGTCCGTGTCCTTCGCGATGATCGGCATCTTCTTCCCGCTGACGATCTTCCTCCAGTCGATCCTCGGCCTCTCGCCGCTGCACGCCGCGCTCGTCAACCTCCCGGGGTCCCTCGTCTCGGGCATCGTCGCGCCCCTCGCGGGACGCCTGTCCGACCGCGTGCCCGCGAAGTGGGTCGTCGCGACCGGGTTCGGCGTCCTCGCGGTCGCGATCGGGTGGCTCGCGGCGGTCGTCGGGCCGGGCGTGTCGGTGGTGACGATCGTGCTCCCCATGACGCTGTTCGGCATCGGCACCGGGTGCGTCTTCTCGCCGCTCGCGAACCTCGCGACGTCGGGCCTCGACCACCGCACCGCGGGCGCCGGCGCGGGCGCGTTCAACACGACGCGCCAGGTGGGTGGCGTGATCGGGTCGGCCGCGATCGTCGCGACGCTCACCGCGCGCCTCGCCGTGACGCTCCCCGCCGCCGCGCGGGACGCCGCCGCGTCGCTGCCCGAGCAGCTCCGCCAGCAGTTCGTCGACGGGTTCGCGAACGCCGGGTCGCTCCAGGGCGGCCAGGGCGGCTCGTTCGACCTCCCGCCGGGGGTGCCCGACGACGTCGCGCGCCAGGTCAGGGACGCCGCGACCACCGCGTTCCACCAGGGCTTCGCGACCGCCGTCGGGCAGACGCTCGCGGTCACGGCCGTCGTGCTCGTGCTCGGCTTCGTCGCCGCGATCGCGATGGCGCCGAAGCACGTCGAGCACTGACGCGCGAGATCGACCCGACCGCCACGACGTCGGCCCCCGGGGAGGGCCGGTCTCGGGCGCTCGGGTCGATCTCGCGTGCCCGGGGTGCAGCCTCCGCGTGAACGGTGGGTTAAACCTCGCGCGAAGGCGTGTCGGGGGTGGTGACCGGAATCACACGGGCGTAGTTTCGAGGAGACGGACGGCACCTTCGTCGTCCTCCGGGAGGCCAGCCGATGGGGTTCACGCTCCGCTCAGGAGGGCCGGCACCGGCGCTGCTGAGCCGTGTCACCCACGGCCCGACGGCCGGTCGCCCGCCTCGCCCAGAGAGAGAACGGCGCGCGTGCGCCGGAGGGGAGCCCTCGTGGTCCATTCCTCACCCACCGCCCACCCCGGTACCTCACCCACCCCCGGTACCTCACCCACCCCGCAGGACGGCGCACCGGACGGCGCGCGCCGCACGTTCGTCGTCGACACCTCGGTCCTGCTGAGCGACCCCCGCGCGATCGGGCGGTTCGCGGAGCACGACGTGGTCCTCCCGGTCGTCGTCATCACCGAGCTGGAGGCCAAGCGTCACCACGCCGAGCTCGGGTACTTCGCGCGCAGCGCGCTGCGCATGCTCGACGACCTGCGCGTCAAGCACGGCCGGCTCGATGCCCCGATCCCGGTCGGCGACGTCGGCGGGACGCTGCGCGTGGAGCTCAACCACACCGACCCGGGCGTGCTGCCGGCCGGGTTCCGGCTGGGCGACAACGACACCCGCATCCTCTCCGTCGCCGCGAACCTCGCCGCGGAGGGCCACGACGTCACGGTGGTGTCCAAGGACCTGCCGATGCGGGTCAAGGCGTCGGCCGTGGGCCTGCGCGCCGAGGAGTACCGGCACGAGCTCGCCGTGGACTCGGGCTGGACGGGGATGGGCGAGATCTCGTTCACCGACGCGGAGGCGGCGGCGCTCTGGGAGCACGAGTCGGTCGAGCTCACGAGCCTGGACCCGGAGGTCGTGGAGGCGGCCGGCCCGCTGCACTGCCACACCGGTCTCGTCGTGCACTCGCCGCGCGGGTCCGCCCTCGGGCGCGTCACCGCGGACAAGCACGTCCAGCTCGTGCGGGGCGACCGGGAGGTGTTCGGGCTGCACGGGCGCTCGGCGGAGCAGCGCGTCGCGATCGACCTGCTGCTCGACGAGAGCGTCGGGATCGTCTCGCTCGGCGGGCGGGCCGGGACGGGCAAGTCGGCGCTCGCGCTGTGCGCCGGGCTGGAGGCCGTCATGGAGCGCCGGCAGCACCGCAAGGTCATGGTGTTCCGGCCGCTCTACGCCGTCGGGGGCCAGGAGCTCGGCTACCTGCCCGGCTCCGAGGCCGAGAAGATGAACCCGTGGGCGCAGGCCGTCTACGACACCCTCGGGGCGCTCGTCTCGCCGCAGGTGCTCGACGAGGTGATCGACCGCGAGATGCTCGAGGTGCTCCCGCTCACGCACATCCGCGGGCGCTCGCTCCACGACGCGTTCGTCATCGTCGACGAGGCGCAGTCGCTCGAGCGCAACGTCCTGCTCACGGTGCTGTCCCGCATCGGGCAGTCGTCGCGCGTCGTCCTCACGCACGACGTCGCGCAGCGCGACAACCTGCGCGTGGGCCGGCACGACGGCGTCGCCGCGGTCATCGAGGCGCTCAAGGGCCACCCGCTGTTCGCGCACGTCACGCTCACGCGCTCCGAGCGCTCGCCCGTGGCGGCGCTCGTCACGGAGATGCTGGAGTCGATCGAGGTCTAGCCGGGCGTGCCGGGACGCGCGGGGGAGGGTCGTCCGGTCCCCTCCCGCGCGTCCCGGCCGGGGCGGGGCACGCGCGGGTGCACGAGGACGACGGCGAGGATGCCGACGACGGCGCCCAGGACCGTGTCGAGCGCGCGGTCGAGCGCGAGCGCCGACGGGTCGGCGGGGTGCGCGAGGGACGTCATGAGCAGCGCCATGGGCGTGATGGTGAGCATCGCGAGCCCGTAGTGGCGGCCCACGATCGTCTCGGTGACGGTCTGGAGCACGACGACGACGGCGGCCGTCCCCCAGAACCCGAGCGGCGCGGCGAGCAGCGGCCAGGCGAGGAGCGCGCCCGCGACCGTGCCGGCCCCGCGCTGCAGCGCCCGCACGACGGCGTGGCGCGCCGACTCGCCCTGGAGCACCGCGGTCGAGCCCATGGTCGCCCACGCGGCGTGCCCGAGGCCCGCGACGGCGGCGACCGCACCGGCGACGAGGCCCGCGACGCCGACGCGCACGGTCGGGAGGCGCCAGGGCGCCGCGGCCCGGGACCGCACCTGGGCGCGCAGGGTCGTCCGGACCGCCGGGACGGTGTCGCCGCGCGGTACGCCGGTCGCGTCGAGCGCCCGCTCGACCGCGTCGAGCTCCGCGGCGAGCGCGGGGACCGCGGCCCGAGGTCGCCGCCACGACGCGTCGTCCGCGAGGACGTCGCGCGCCCGGGCGACGGCGCCCCGGGCTGCGGTCGCGGCGTGCGGGGCCGCCCCGGGTCGTTCCGCGGCGCGCACGGCGTCGGCGGCGCGGCGGACCGCGAGGCGTGCGGGCGCCGTCGGGCGGACGAGCACGCCGGCCGTGCACACGAGCCACGCGAGGAGCGCGCCGCACGCGGCCGCGAGCGCGCGCGGACCGACGTCGGCGAGCGTCGGTGCGCCCGCGAGGCCCGCGCCCGCGGCGAAGACGACGATCGTCGCCCCGGGCGGGCCCGTGCGGACGAGGAGGCAGAAGGCCGTGGCCCCGGCGGCGAGGAGCGCGACGGCGGCGGTCGTGACGAGCGCGGGCGTGCCCGCCGCGGCGAGGAGCGTGAACGCCGCGATCGTGCCGGTCATGAGGGTGCCGACGGTGGCGAGGAGCGCGGCCCGACGGCGGTACGGGTCGTACCGGCCGTAGAGCGACGTGAGCGCGCCGAGCGACGCGAACGCCGCGAGGTCGGGACGCCCGAGGAGGCCCGGGACGGCGATCGCGAGCGCGACCGCGGCGCCGCAGCGCAGCGCGGCGGCGACCGTCGCGTCGGCGGGGCTCACGCGCAGGGCGGCGCGGAGGTGGGCGGGGTCGAGGACGTCCTGGGCGGCGGCGCGCACGGGCGCGAGCGCCGGGCGGGCGGGGGAGGAGAGGGGCATCGACGGACCAGCCTACCGGTTATTCCTTGGTGTTTCACCGGTGAAAGACTGTGAGCCTCGCCCTATCCTGGGTCCGTGGACTACGTCGACCGCGTGCGCGCGGAGTGGGCTGAGCAGCGGCCGGACCTCGACACCGCGACGTCGGCGGTCGGTGCCCGGCTGCGGCGCGTCGCCGCGCTGCTCGAGGCGGCGCTGGAACGCTCGGCGGCGCGGCACGACGTCTCGCGCGCGGAGTTCGACGTGCTCGCGGCGCTGCGCCGCGCCGGGCGGCCGTTGCGTGCGGGCGAGGTCACCACGATGACCGGCGCCCCCGGCGCCTCGATCACCAAGCGTCTCGACCGGCTCGAGCGCGCCGGCCTCGTCGAGCGCACCGTCGCGGAGCGCGACCGGCGCGGCGTCCTCGTCGCGCTCACGGACGCCGGGACGGCGCTCGTCGACGAGGTCTTCCCGCAGCAGCTCGACCGCGAGCGCGCCGCGCTGGTCGACCTCGACGAGGCCGAGCACGCGGAGCTCGCGCGCCTGCTCGCCGTCGTGCTGCGCCGCCTCGACCCCGTCGACTACTGACCTCCTCCCCCCGCGACGCCGGGGACGACGAAGGCCGGGCGGAGCGGGTCGTCCCCGCTCCGCCCGGCCTCCGGCTGGTCGCTCAGGCCTGCGGCGGGCGCGTCATCGACAGGACGTCGAGCGCCTCGTCGAGCTGCGCCTCGGTGACCTCGCCGCGCTCGACGAAGCCCAGGTCGATCACGGCCTGGCGGACCGTGAGGCCCTCCTTGACGGAGTGCTTCGCGACCTTCGCCGCCGCCTCGTAGCCGATGACGCGGTTGAGCGGCGTGACGATCGACGGCGACGACTCGGCCAGCGCGAGGGCCCGCTCGACGTTGGCCGTGATGCCCGCGACGGTCTTGTCCGCGAGGACGCGCGACGCGTTCGCGAGGAGCCGGATCGACTCGAGGACGCCCTGCGCGATCACGGGGATCTGCACGTTGAGCTCGAACGAGCCCGACGCGCCGGCCCAGGCGACGGTCGCGTCGTTGCCGATCACGCGCGCGGCGACCATGAGGACGGCCTCGGGCACGACGGGGTTGACCTTGCCCGGCATGATCGAGCTGCCCGGCTGCAGGTCCGGGATGAAGATCTCGCCGAGGCCGGTGTTCGGGCCCGAGCCCATCCAGCGCAGGTCGTTGCAGATCTTGGTGAGCGAGACGGCGATCGTGCGCAGCGCGCCCGACAGCTCGACGAGGCCGTCGCGCGAGGACTGCGCCTCGAAGTGGTCGCGCGCCTCGGTGAGGGGCAGGCCCGTGTCCTCGACCAGCAGCGCGATGACGCGCTGGGGGAACCCGGCGGGCGTGTTGATGCCGGTGCCGACGGCGGTGCCGCCGAGCGGGACCTCCGCGGCGCGGGGGAGCGCCGACTCCAGCCGCTCGATGCCGTAGCGGATCGCGGCGGCGTACCCGCCGAACTCCTGGCCGAGCGTCACGGGCGTGGCGTCCATGAGGTGCGTGCGGCCCGACTTCACGACCGTCGCGAACTCGGCCGACTTCGCCTCGAGCGCCTCGGCGAGGTGGCCCAGCGCGGGCACGAGGTCGCGCACGACCCCGGCCGTCGCGGCGACGTGGACCGACGTGGGGAACACGTCGTTCGACGACTGCGACGCGTTGACGTGGTCGTTCGGGTGCACGTCGCGCCCGAGCGAGCGCGTCGCGAGCGTCGCGAGGACCTCGTTGGTGTTCATGTTCGACGACGTCCCGGACCCCGTCTGGTAGACGTCCACCGGGAAGTGCGCGTCGTGCGCGCCCGACGCGACCTCGTCGGCCGCGGCGACGATGGCGGCGGCGACGTCCTCGTCGAGCACGCCGAGCTCGGCGTTCGCGCGGGCCGCGGCCTTCTTCACGCGGGCGAGCGCCTCGATGTGGCCGCGCTCGAGCGGGGTGCCCGAGATGGGGAAGTTCTCCACCGCCCGCTGCGTCTGCGCGCGGTAGAGGGCCTGCGCGGGCACGCGCACCTCGCCCATGGTGTCGTGCTCGATGCGGTACTCGGTCGTCGGTGCGGCCGCGCCGGCGGCGGCGCCGGGAGCCTCGGGAGATGCAGTCATGGGGCCATCCTGCCGCACCGCGCGCGGGCGCCCGCAACCCGCGTGAGCGAGGTCACGCGGGTCGCGGGAGCGCGTCCTCCGCGACCGCGCCGGGACCGCCGGAGCGGTCCGGGCCGTGGGGTCAGGCGTCGGCGCGGGGCTGCTCGCCGACGTCGCCCACGACGTCGACCAGGTGCGCGCGGCCCTCGGCGAAGTCGTACTCGACACCGACGATCGCGCAGCGGCCCTCGGCGACGGCCGCGGCGAGGCCGGCCGAGTAGGAGTGCAGCATGTCGACCGTGTTGCGCACGTGCTCGCGCCGCAGCACGGCGGGGTCGAGGTTCTCCAGGGTGCCGTTCCCGGCGCCGGTGATCTTCGCCACGGAGGGGATGACGCGGTCGACGACGGCCCGGACGAACCCGTTCGCCTGCGCGCCCGTCCGCAGGGTCTCGACCGCCGCGCCGACGGCGCCGCACGAGTCGTGCCCGAGCACCACGACGAGCGGAGCGGACAGCACCTCGACGCCGTACTCGATCGAGCCGAGCACCGTCGTGTCCACCACGTGCCCCGCCGTCCGCACGACGAACATGTCCCCGAGACCCTGGTCGAAGATGATCTCCGCCGCGACGCGGGAGTCGGAGCAGCCGAACAGGACCGTGTGCGGGTGCTGCGCGGCCGACGTCTCGCGTCGGCGGTCCGCGCCCTGCGACGGGTGCAGGGGGGCGTCGGCGACGAAGCGGTCGTTCCCGGTCCGCAGCGTCGCCCACGCCTCGGCGGGGGTGAGCGAACGGACCGGCTGTGCGGGGGCGGGAGAGGTCATGGCTCCCATCATCGCGCAGGTCGGGGCGTGCCCCGCGTGCCCGTTCGCATGGCGGGCCCGGCCGGGGGGCGGTATCCATGGAGGGTGACACCCCCGGTACTCGGGGAAGCCGCGACCGAGGGGAGCTGACGTGCGCCGACGCACCCGAGCGCTCGCCGTCCTGGTCGCCGTGGGGCTCGTGGCGCCGCTCGCCGCGTGCGGCCCGGGCGACGACGGGACGCCGGAGCTCACGTGGTACATCAACCCGGACAACGGGGGCCAGGCCGACATCGCGGCGGCCTGCACCGAGGCCGCCGGGGGCGCGTACCGCATCACGACCGAGCTGCTGCCGCGCGACGCCGCGTCGCAGCGCGAGCAGCTCGCGCGCCGCCTCGCGGCGAAGGACTCGTCGATCGACATCATGAGCCTCGACCCGGTCTTCATCGCCGAGTTCGCCGAGGCCGACTTCCTGGCCCCCGTGCCCGACGACGTCGCGCAGGCGACGACGCAGGACGTGGTGCAGGGCGCGATCGACGCCTCGACGTGGAAGGACGAGCTGGTCGCCATCCCGTTCTGGGCGAACACGCAGCTCCTCTGGTACCGCAAGTCCGTGGCCGAGGCGGCCGGGCTCGACATGTCGCAGCCCGTCACGTGGGAGCAGATCATGCAGGCGGCCCAGGACCAGGACAAGCTCCTGGCCGTCCAGGGCGCCAAGGCCGAGTCGCTCACCGTGTGGATCAACGCGCTCGTCGAGGGCGCGGGCGGCCACATCATCGACAACCCGGAGGCCCCGGCGGACGAGGTGAAGCTCGGCCTCGACACAGACGCGGGCAAGGCCGCCGCGGAGATCATCGGGGGCATCGGCACCTCGGGCGTCGGCGGGCCGGGCCTGCCGAGCGAGGACGAGCCCGCGTCGCTCACCAAGTTCCAGGGCGACCGCGGGTCGTTCATGGTGAACTGGCCGTTCGTCTGGTCGTCCACCCAGGGCGCCGTCGAGGCCGGGTCGCTCGACCAGGCGCTCCTCGACGACATCGGCTGGGCGCTGTACCCCCGCACGACGGAGGGCGAGGACGCCCGGCCCCCCTACGGCGGCATCTCGCTCGGCATCGGGGCGTTCGGCAAGCACACCGACCTCGCGTACGAGGCCGCGCAGTGCATCGTGAGCCCCGAGAACCAGGCCGAGTACTTCGTCACCAACGGCAACCCGGCCGCGAGCATCAAGGCCTACGACGACCCGGACGTCCAGAAGGCGTTCCCCATGTACGACGTCATCCGCGACTCGCTCGACCAGGCGGCGCCGCGGCCGCAGACGCCGTTCTACAACGAGGTCTCCACGGGCCTCCAGCAGACGTGGTACCCGCCGGCGTCGGTCGACCCCGACACGACGCCGCAGGAGTCCACCGAGTTCATCACCGCCGTCCTGCGAGGGGAGCGACTCCTGTGAACGCCGGACCTCCTACCGAGCCCGCGCCCCGCGGCCGGCACGCCACCACGCCGTCGACCACGACCGAGGCCGACCCGCGGCGCGGCGGGGCCGCCTCCCGGTCGGGGACCCGCGGCACGCCGGACGCCGCGGCGAAGGCCGCGCGCAGCGACCGCTCCCGGGCCGAGGCCCGCCTCGGCTGGTACCTCGCCGGGCCGGCGTTCGTCGTCATGCTCGCCGTGACGCTGTACCCGATCCTGCAGGCCGTCTACGACTCGCTCTTCAACTACAAGCTCACCGCGCCCGACGACCGGGCGTTCGTCGGGCTCAACAACTACGTCGTGATCCTCACGGACTCCGTGTGGTGGCGGGACCTCGGGGTGACGCTCTTCATCACGGTCGTCACGGTCGTCATCGAGCTGATCCTCGGGTTCGCGCTCGCGCTCGTCATGCACCGCGCGATCAAGCGCCTGCGCGGGCTCCTGCGCACCGCGATCCTCGTGCCCTACGGCATCATCACGGTCGTCTCGGCGTTCGCGTGGTTCTACGCGTTCGACATCACGTCCGGGTACGTCAACCACTGGTTCGACTGGGTGCCCGGCGTCGGCCCCGACCTCAACTGGTTCGCGCAGCAGGGGACCAGCCTGTTCGTCATCATCGCGTCCGAGGTCTGGAAGACGACGCCGTTCATCTCGCTCCTGCTCCTCGCCGGCCTGGCGCAGGTGCCGGGCGACCTGGAGGAGGCCGCGAAGGTCGACGGCGCGACCGCCTGGCAGCGGTTCGCGCGCGTCATCGTGCCGAACATGAAGGCCGCGATCATGGTGGCCGTCCTGTTCCGCGCGCTCGACGCGTTCCGGATCTTCGACAACGTCTTCATCATGACGAACGGCGCGAACGGCACCGAGGTGCTGTCCCTGCTGGCCTACCGCACCTCGATCGGCCAGCTCCAGATCGGCATGGGCTCCGCGATCTCGGTCCTGCTGTTCCTGTGCGTCGTGCTCATCTGCTTCATCGCGATCAAGCTCTTCAAGGTGGATCTCGCCGGCGCGAGGGGGGAGAAGTGATGGGCAGCGTCCTCAGCACCAAGGCCAAGATCTGGTGGGCCGTCATCACGGTCGTCGTCCTCGTCGGCGCGCTGTTCCCCGTGCTGTCGATCTTCATGACGAGCTTCAAGGGGCCCAGCGACATCAACTCCGGGACGTTCCTGCCGCCGCAGTGGAGCACCGCCAACTACGAGCAGATCCTCGCGTCCGGCGGCTCCGCGCAGGAGCTGTTCCTCTCCGCGCTGCGGAACTCGATCGGCATCTCGCTCATCGCGACGGTCATCGCCGTCGTGCTCGCGACGCTGTGCGCGTACGCGATCGCCCGCCTCGACTTCCCGGGCAAGCGCCTCATCCTCACGACGGCGCTCGGCGTCTCGATCTTCCCCGTCGTGTCGATCGTCACGCCGCTCTTCAACCTCTGGCGCAACATCGGCCTCTACGACACCTGGCTCGGCCTGATCATCCCGTACCTGTCGCTCACCCTCCCGATCTCCATCTGGACGCTCGCGGCGTTCTTCCGCCAGATCCCGTGGGAGCTCGAGCAGGCCGCGCAGGTCGACGGCGCGACGCCGTGGCAGGCGTTCCGCAAGGCGATCGTCCCGCTCGCCGCGCCGGGCGTGTTCACCACCGCGCTCATCGCGTTCTTCATCGCGTGGAACGACTTCGTCTACGGCATCTCGCTCACGTCGACGAGCGCGGCCCGACCGGTCCCGGCGGCGCTCGCGTTCTTCACCGGCGCGTCCTACTTCGAGGAGCCGACGGGGGCGATCTCCGCGGCCGCGGTCGTCGTGACCATCCCCGTGGTGATCCTCGTCGTGCTGTTCCAGCGCCAGATCGTCTCGGGCCTGACCCAGGGGGCGGTGAAGGGATGAGCACCGCGTCCCCGGCCCGCCCCGTCCACCACCGCACGCCGCCCCGGTCCGCCGGGCACCGTGCCGCACGCCGCACCCGAGGAGAGAGCTGATGGCGTCGATCACCCTCAAGGACATCGTCAAGCGCTACGGCGACGGGTTCCTCGCCGTGGACAACGTGAACCTCGACATCGCGGACGGCGAGTTCGTCATCCTCGTTGGCCCGTCCGGCTCGGGGAAGTCGACCGTCCTGCGCATGATCGTCGGGCTCGAGGACATCACGGCGGGCGAGCTCGAGATCGACGGCGTGCGCGTCAACGAGAAGGCACCGCGCGAGCGCGACCTCGCGATGGTGTTCCAGAACTACGCGCTCTACCCGCACCTCACGGTCGCGGAGAACATCGCGTTCCCGCTGCGCCTCGCGAAGGGCAAGCACAGCGAGGAGGAGATCCGGGGCAAGGTCGAGCGCGCGGCCGACATGCTCGACCTGCGCGAGCACCTCGACCGCAAGCCCGCGAACCTCTCGGGCGGCCAGCGGCAGCGCGTCGCGATGGGCCGGGCGATCGTGCGCGACGCGAAGGCGTTCCTCTTCGACGAGCCCCTGTCGAACCTCGACGCCAAGCTGCGCGGGCAGACCCGCACCGAGATCGCGCGCCTCCAGCGCCGCCTCGGCACGACGACCGTCTACGTCACGCACGACCAGACCGAGGCGATGACCCTCGGCGACCGCGTCGCCGTCCTGCGCCGCGGCGTGCTCCAGCAGGTCGCGAGCCCGCGCGGCCTCTACGAGCAGCCGGTCAACCTGTTCGTCGCGGGCTTCATCGGCACGCCGCCCATGAACTTCCTGCCCGGCGAGGTCTCGGGCGGGAAGATCACGCTGCCGTTCGGTGAGTTCGACATGCCGGAGAGCATCGCGACGGCCGTCGGCGACCGCGGCCTGGTGATCGTCGGCCTGCGGCCCGAGCACTTCGAGGACGCGCGGCTCGTCGACCCGGCGAAGAAGGACCGGGGCCACACGTTCGAGGCCCAGATCGACGTCACCGAGTGGCTCGGCGCGGAGCTCTACGCCTACGTCCCGTTCGAGATGCACGAGTCCGTGAAGGGCCAGCTCGACGAGCTGGACCGCGAGCTCGACGGCGAGGGGGTGCGCACGCAGTTCGTCGTGGCGCTCGACTCGGCGTCGCGCGCGCGCGACGGCGACGTGACCGACCTGTGGTTCGACCCGACGAAGATGATGATCTTCGACCCGGAGACGAGCGAGAACCTCACGCGCGACGACGCGGAGGCCGAGCGCATCGAGCAGGAGAACGTCGAGGACCGCAAGCGGTCGCTCGAGCGGGCGCAGAAGCAGGACGCGCAGGTCTGACGCGTTTCTCGGCCGCCCGGGCTGTCGCCCGGGCGGCCGAGCCGTGTCCGGGCTCGTCGACGGGCCTCCGCGCGGTGCTCCGGCTCAGGCGGAGGCGAGCTCCGCGCGTCGCGGCGGGTTGGCCCCGGCGCGCGAGACGGTGACGGCGGCGACCGCGACGCAGCGGCGCAGCACGTCCGCGAGCACGGCGGCGTCGATGGCACGCAGCGCCTCGCGCCGGTCCGCGCCGAGCAGCCCGGCGTCCCACAGGCCGTCGAGGAGCGCACCCATGAACGAGTCGCCCGCCCCGACGGTGTCGACGACCTCGACGCGCGGGGCCGTGACGCGCTGCTCGCCCGCCGCGGTGACGGCGACCGCGCCCTCGCCGCCGAACGTCACGACGACGAGCGCCGGACCGAGGGCGAGCCACTCGCGCGCGACGGCGACCGGGTCCGCGCCCGGCACGAGCCACGCCACGTCCTCGTCGCTCACCTTGACGACGTCGGCGAGCGCGACGAGCGCCTCGATCCGGGTGCGCGCGTCGGCGGGGTCACCCATGAGGGCGGGCCGGGCGTTGGGGTCGTAGGTGATCGTCGCGGTGTCGCGCGCCGCGGCGACGAGCGCGCGGACGTCGGACGCGCCGGGCTCCAGCACCGCGGCGATGGAGCCCGTGTGCACGGCGAGCGTGCCGGCGTCGGGAGCCGTGCCCGCCGGGACGCGCCACTCCAGGTCGAACTCGTACGTGGCCGCCCCGTGCGCGTCGAGGTGCGCGGTGGCGACGCTCGTCGTGGGGGCGTCGGTGCTGCCGGGCGTGAGGGTCACGGCGGAGTCGTCGAGCCACGCCCGCACCGCCTCGCCGCGCGCGTCCTGCCCGAGCCACGTGGCGAGCCGGGCGTCGCGACCGAGGCGCCCGAGCGTGAGCGCGACGTTCGCGAGGCTGCCCCCGGGGTGCTCCGCGACGCTGCCGTCGGCGCGGTGCACGACGTCGACGAGCGCCTCGCCCACGACGAGGACGTGCTCGGTGGGCGCCGCGGCGGCGGGCTGGGCGGGGTCCGTGCTGGTGCTCATGCGTCGTCTCCGGTCGGGTCGTCGGGGTCGGTCGTGCCGCGTGCCGGCGCCTCGTCCTGCGAGCGCGCCGCGTCGAGGCGGGCGCGCGCGCCGTCGAGCCACTCCTGGCAGCGCGCGGCGAGCGCCTCGCCCCGCTCCCAGAGCGCGAGCGAGTCCTCGAGCGGCTCGCCCCCGGCCTCGAGCCGGGCGACGACCTGCACGAGCTCGTCGCGCGCCTGCTCGTAGGAGAGCGTCGACACGTCGGGCGTGACAGCGTTGTCAAAGGAAGTCACGGCAGTATTCAACCCCATCTGTGCGTCATGGCCCGACCGGTCGTCCGGCGGGCGGTCGGGAACCGGCGCGGGCGCGTCACGACGCCTCCCGGCCGGGAGCGGGTCCGTCGTCGTGCGTGCCGGTGACCGCCGCGTCCAGCGCGCCGTGCGCGAGTCGCACGCGCACGGCGTCGCCCGTCGCGACGTCGGCGGGGGAGCGGACCACGTGCCCGTCGGCCCGCTGCACGACGGCGTACCCCCGCTCGAGCGTCGAGGCCGGGGACAGGGCCCGCACCTGGGCCTCGAGCCGGCCGACCTCGCCCGCCGCGCGCACGAGCCGCGCGTCGAGCGCCCGGCGTGCCCGGTCCCGCAGGGCGCCGACCCGCTCCTGCCGGTCCGTGAGCATCCGCCCGGGGTCGGCGAGCACGGGCCGCGACCGCAGCGCGTCGAGGCCCGCCTGCTCGCGGGACACGCGCCCCGCGATCGCGCTGCGCAGGCGCTGACGGCCCTGCGCCACGCGGGTGCGCTCCTCCGTCACGTCGGGCACCACCCGCTTGGCCGCCGCCGTCGGGGTGGAGGCGCGGTAGTCCGCGACCAGGTCGAGCAGCGGGCAGTCGGTCTCGTGGCCGATCGCGCTCACGAGGGGCGTGCGGCACGCCGCCGCGACGCGCACGAGCGCTTCGTTCGAGAAGGGCAGGAGGTCCTCGACGGCGCCCCCGCCCCGCGCGACGACGATGACCTCCACCTCCGGGTCGGCGTCGAGCGCGCGGATCGCGTCGCCCACCTGCTGCACCGCGTGCGCGCCCTGGACGGCCACCTCGCGGATCTCGAACCGGACCTGGGGCCAGCGGGCGCGCGCGTTGACCACCACGTCGTGCTCCGCCTTGGACTCGCGCCCGCACACCAGCCCCACGACGGCCGGGAGGAACGGCAGGGGTCGCTTGCGGTCGGCGTCGAACAGGCCCTCCGCCGCGAGCACGCGCTTGAGGTGCTCGATCCGCGCGAGCAGCTCGCCCACGCCGACGGGGCGGATCTCGCGCGCCTGGAGCTGGAGCGTGCCGCGCCGCGTCCAGAACACCGGCTTCGCGTGCACGACGACGTGCGCGCCCTCCTCCACCGGCGCGCCCTGCAGCACGCGGGACGCCGCCGACACCGGGAGCGACATGTCGAGGTCCGTGTCGCGCAGCGTGAGGAACGCCGTCGACGTGCCCGGGCGCCGGTTGAGCTGGACCACCTGGCCCTCGACCCAGACCGGCGCCATCCGCTCGACGTACTGCTCGATCTTGCGCGACAGGAGCCGGACCGGCCACGGGTGCTCCGCGCTCGTCTCGAGCGCACGCGCCGGGAGGGGGCCGCGCGCCGCCGGACCGGCGGACGCGGCACCCGGGCGCGGGGCGTCGTCGGGCAGCGGGACGGAGGCGGTCACGGGACCAGCCTGCCGCACCCCACCCACGCCCACCCAACGCGCCACGATGCCGAGCGCGCCGCTCGGGCGGTCAGGGCGCGAGCAGGTCGACGGTGACGAGCCGGTAGCCCTGCGCGCGCAGGTCGTCGACGATCCCGGGCACGGCGTCGACGGTCGAGGCGTGGATGTCGTGCATGAGCACCACGCTGCCCGGGCGCGCGCCCTCCACCGCGCGGCGTCGCGTCTCCGCGGCGTCGCGCGTCTTCCAGTCGAGCGTGTCGAGGTTCCACAGCACCACCTGGAGCCCGGAGCGGAGCGCGAGCGACCGCACGCGGTCGTCGACGTCGCCGTACGGGGGCCGCAGGAGCGTCGGGGTGATCCCCGCGGCGCTCTCGATGGCCGCCTGGGTGCGCGCGAGCTCCTCGCGGACGGCGTCGTCGTCGAGGGTCGTGAGCTGGGGGTGGTCCCAGGTGTGGTTCGCGAGCAGGTGGCCCGCGGCCGCCGTGTCGCGCACGACCCCGGGGCGTTGCTCGACGTTGCTCCCGACGAGGAAGAAGGTGGCCGAGACGTGCTTCTCCGCGAGCACCTGCAGGAGCCGCTCGGTGTCGGGCCCCGGGCCGTCGTCGAACGTGAGCGCCACGCACCGCTCGACCGCGCAGTCCACGCCCGTCGCCCGGGCCTGGTCGCGCCGCTGGGCGAGCTGGAGCGCCAGCCGGTCCGACCAGACGGCCTCCGTCGCGGCGAGCACCGCGTCGCGCAGCGCCACGGTCTCGGCGACCGGGGCGCCGCCCGGGCCGGCGTCGAGCGTCGTCGTCGCCTGCGCCAGCAGCCCGTCGAGCGTCGTGCGCGTGCCCTCGTCCGTGACGAGGCCGGCCGACTCCGTGAGGACGGGCCGACCCTCGGCCGCCGCCGCGTCGAGGCCGTCGTACGCCCACTGCCGCTGCGCGGTCGCGACGGGCTCCGCCGCCTCGACGACGGCGGAGGCGGCCTCGTGCAGGGCGTCCGCCGTGGGCTCGGAGCCTGTCACGACCTCGACGTGGACGGCGGGACGCGAGCCCGGGTGCAGCGGGTTCGGGCGGGACAGCGCGTCCACGGTGCGGTCCTCCTCCGGGTAGGCCACCGGGGTCGTGCGGAGCGCGGTGGCCGCCTGGAGCGCCGTGGCCAAGGGCTCGCGGACCGCCGGGTCGTCCACCTGGCCCTCGCTCGCGGCGAGCAGCGCCGCGCCCGCGACCTCGGCGGCGCTCGTCGGGACGAGCCGCGTGAGGTACGCCGCCTCGGCCCTCGCGCGGCCGTCCGTCGCGTCCTGCGTCACGCGCGCGACGTCGGCGTCGTAGCGCTCGACCGCGGCGACCCAGGAGCGGTGCTCCAGCGTCCCGACGACCACCACGGCCGCCGCGACGACGACGAGC
The DNA here is from genome assembly GCF_058792115.1 of Cellulosimicrobium sp. EB106-03-01-XG111. NCBI lineage: Bacteria > Bacillati > Actinomycetota > Actinomycetes > Micrococcales > Promicromonosporaceae > Cellulosimicrobium > Cellulosimicrobium sp. EB106-03-01-XG111. The sequence goes on along the minus strand of NZ_JBYTEQ010000030.1, from coordinate 30,241 downwards.
AGCAGCGGGACGAGCCACCACCACACCCGGCGGCGCCGTCGGGGCGCGTCGGGCGCGGGTGACGTCGTGCCGCCCGGGTCGTCGCTCATGCCCTCGATCTTGGGGGGCGGCGGCACGGACGTCGACCCGACGCGCCCGGCGGGCGGGCGAGACACGCGTGCGGCAGGCCGCGGCTGCGGAGGGTCTGTGTGCTCCTCGCGCGCGGCTCGTGACGACGTCGAGGTCGGGCGGTGGGTGACCGGCCTCACCGGGGTCGGGCGACCGCCGCTCGCCTAGACTCGGGAGCGTGAGCGTCCTCCCCGCCGGCTCGTCCGCGTCCCCGACCGACCGCCCCGTCGCGACCCCTGCCGTCGACGGGACCCGCAAGCGCGTCCTGCTGGCGGCGCCGCGCGGCTACTGCGCGGGCGTCGACCGCGCCGTCGTCGCGGTCGAGAAGGCGCTCGAGCACTACGGCGCGCCGGTCTACGTGCGCAAGGAGATCGTGCACAACAAGTACGTCGTCGAGACGCTCAGCGATCGCGGCGCGATCTTCGTCGACGAGACGGACGAGGTGCCGGAGGGCGCGCGCGTCGTGTTCTCCGCCCATGGCGTGTCGCCTGCCGTGAAGGCGGCCGCGGCCGCGCGCAACCTCGACACGATCGACGCCACGTGCCCGCTCGTGACGAAGGTGCACAAGGAGGCCGTGCGCTTCGCCAAGGACGACTACGACATCCTGCTCATCGGCCACACGGGCCACGAGGAGGTCGAGGGCACCGCGGGGGAGGCCCCCGACCACGTGCAGGTCGTCGACTCGCCCGACCACGTGGACGACGTCGTGGTCCGCGACCCGGACAAGGTGGTGTGGATCTCCCAGACGACGCTCTCCGTCGACGAGACGATGGAGACGGTCCGTCGGCTGCGGGAGAAGTTCCCGACCCTCCAGGACCCGCCGAGCGACGACATCTGCTACGCGACGCAGAACCGCCAAGTCGCGGTGAAGAAGCTCGCTCCCGACGCCGACGTGGTCATCGTCGTCGGCTCGGCGAACTCGTCCAACTCGGTGCGCCTCGTCGAGGTCGCGCTCCAGGCGGGGGCCGGGGCGTCGTACCGCGTCGACCACGCGAAGGAGATCGACCCGACCTGGCTCGACGGCGCGACGACCGTGGGCGTGACCTCGGGTGCGTCCGTGCCGGAGATCCTCGTGGACGACGTGCTCGCCTACCTCGCGGAGCGCGGGTTCGGCGCGGTCGAGGAGGTCCGCACGGCCACGGAGGACCTCATGTTCTCGCTGCCGCGCGAGCTGCGCGCCGATCTCAAGGGCTCGACGGCCGACGGCGGGCGCCCCGCCCGCGGCGGCCGCACCTCGCTCTCCGTCCAGCCCGTCTGACGCCGGCGTCGGCTGCGGCGGTCGGCCGTCGCGGTCGGCCCCGGGGGAGCGGTCAGGCGCTCGCCCCTCCGGCCGACGGCTCCCGCCGGGGCTCGTCGCGGTCCTCGGGGCGCTCGTCGATCGCGACCACGGACTCGTTGACGGACGCGAGCAGCTCGGGCGCGCTCACGGCGCTGAGCTGCGGGTTCACCGTCGGGGGCGTCGTCAGCTCGTCGTCGACCACGTGCAGGTCCGCGAACCGCCGCGCGCTGACGAGCACGCGCGTCTCGAGCGAGCCGACGGTCCGGTTGTAGGAGTCCGCGGCGCTCTGGAGCTGGCGCCCGAGCTTCGCCAGGTGCGACCCCATGACCGCGAGCCGCCCGTGGAGCTCCTTGCCGAGCGTGAGGACCTGCTGCGCGTTCGTCGCGAGGGCGTCCTGCCGCCACGCGTAGGCGATCGTCCGCAGCATCGCGACCATCGTCATGGGCGTCGCGATGACGACGTTCTTCGACACCGCGTGCTCGAGGAGCGACGGGTCCTGCTCGACCGCGGCCGAGAGGAACGACTCCGCCGGGACGAACATGACGACGAACTCCGGCGCCGGGCCGAACTGGTCCCAGTAGCGCTTGGCACCGAGGTCGTCGACGTGCTTGCGCATGTGGCGGGAGTGCGCGGCCAGGCGGTCGGCGCGCACGGCCGGGTCGGTGGCGCCCTGGGCGTCGAGGTAGCCGAGGAACGCGACCTTCGCGTCGACCACGACCTGCTTGCCGCCCGCGAGCCGCACGACCATGTCCGGGCGCAGCGCGCCGTCGTCGGTCGCGACCTGGTCCTGCTCGACGAAGTCGACGTGGGGGAGCATGCCCGCGGCCTCGACCACGCGCCGGAGCTGGAGCTCGCCCCACGCGCCGCGCACCTGCGACGACCGCAGTGCCGTCACGAGCTGCGACGTCTCGGCGCGCAGCAGCTCGGACGCGTCGCGCACCCCGCGCACCTGCTCCGTGAGGCTCCCGTGCGCGGCGAGGCGGGCGCGCTCGGCCTCGGCGACCTCCGCGCGCACCTTCTCCAGCGCGCCGGCGAGCGGCTCGACCAGGTGGCGCACGGCCTCCTCGCGGCGCGCGAGCTCGGCCGCCCCCTGCTCCTGGCTGCGTCGCATGCGCTCCTCCGCCTGCACGAGGAACTGCTCCGTGCCCGCGGCGAGCACCTTGCGCGAGAGCGCCTCGAACTGGGCCTCGAGCCGCCGGTGGTCGCCCTGGATCTCCGCGACGCGGCGCTCGGCCGCGGCCCGCAGCTCCGCGAGCTGCTGCTCGTGGGTGGCCCGGGCGAGGTCGAGCCGCTCGTCGGCGCTGCGCTGGGCCGCGCCGAGCTGGCGCGCGAAGCCCTCGCGCTCCGCCTCGAGCCGCTCGGCGAGGCCCGCGCCGCGCGCGGCGTCCTGCTGTGCCTGGCCCAGGAGCTGGGTGAGACGGCGGACCTCCGCGCCCGCGGCGTCGGGCGAGGCGCGGCGCACCGCGAGCACGAGCGCGGCGCCGACCACCAGCCCCAGCACGAGTCCGACGGCGAAGAGCAACCATCCCGAGGAGTCCATGGCCGCACCCTCCCACGGGGCACCGACAGCACGGCCGGTCGGCGCGCGGTGCGGACGTCGTCGTGCAGGTCGTGACAAAAGGCACCGCCGTGCGCCCGGGGGCTCCGCTACCTTGGCGGCATGGTCGATCCCCACCCCGTGCCACCCGTCGCGCCCTCCGGCGCGCCCGCCCCCGGCCTCGCGCCGGGCGTCGCGCCCGACCCCCGGCCCACGGCTCCCCCCGGGCAGCCCGCGCCCCCGGACCCCACCGCCGCGCTGTCCCTGCGCGCGCTGTGGAAGCGCTTCGGGGAGAAGATCGCGGTCGCCGGCATCGACCTGGACGTCCCGGCCGGCTCGTTCTACGGCCTCGTGGGCCCCAACGGCGCCGGCAAGACGACGACGCTCTCCATGGCGACGGGCCTTCTGCGGCCCGACGCCGGTTCCGCGCACGTCCACGGGACGGACCTGTGGGCCGACCCGGCCGCGGGCAAGCGCCAGCTCGGCGTCCTGCCCGACGGCGTCCGCCTCTTCGACCGCCTCACCGGCGCCCAGCTCGTCACCTACGCGGGCCTGCTGCGCGGCATGGACCGCGACACGGTGGCCGAGCGCACCACGGAGCTGCTCGCGGCCCTCGACCTCGCGAAGGACGCCAACACGTTCGTCGTCGACTACTCCGCGGGCATGACGAAGAAGATCGCGCTCGCGACCGCGCTCATCCACGCGCCGCGCACGCTCGTGCTCGACGAGCCGTTCGAGGCCGTCGACCCGGTCTCCGCGGCGAACATCCGCGACATCCTGGCCGGCTACGTCGCCAGCGGCGGGACGGTCGTGGTGTCGTCGCACGTCATGGACCTCGTCCAGCGCATGTGCGACCACGTGGCGGTCGTCGCGGGCGGGCACGTGCTCGCCGCGGGCACCGTCGACGCGGTGCGCGGCGACCAGAGCCTGGAGGACCGGTTCGTCGAGCTCGTGGGCGGTCGGCAGAGCACGGAGGGCCTCGCGTGGTTGCGCAGTTCGTAAGGCTCAAGCTCACGCTCATGGGGAACTCGTTCCGCCGGAGCGTGTGGCAGACCATCGGCTTCGTCGTCGGCGTCCTCTACGGGCTGTTCGTCGTCGGGATGCTCGTCGTCGGGATGGTCGTCCTCGGCACCGAGGACGCCGCGCTCGCGGGGTCGATCACGATCCTCGCCGGGGCGCTCGCCGTCCTCGGCTGGTGGGTGATCCCGCTCTTCGCGTTCGGCGTGGACGCGACCCTCGACCCGCAGCGCTTCGTGCTGTTCGGCATCCCGCAGCGCCGGCTGCTCGCGGGCCTCGCCGTCGCGGGCGTCGTCTCGATCCCGGGCATCGTCACGGCCCTCGCGGCGCTCGGCGCGTCGTTCGCGTGGTGGCGCACGCCCCTCGCGGTCCTCGCCGCGCTCGTGGGCGCCGTCGTCGCGGTCGCGCTCTGCGTCGTCGGCTCGCGCGCGACGACGACGGCGCTCGCGCCCCTGCTCGAGTCGCGGCGCTACCGCGAGGTCGTGACGATCGCCGCGTTCGTGCCGCTCGTCCTCATCGGGCCCGCGTTCGCGTGGCTGGGGTCCCAGCTGGGCGAGGGCCCGGTCGACGGCGACGCGGTGCGCGGCATGGCGACGAGCCTCGCCGACGTCGCGGCCTGGACGCCGTTCGGCGCGCCGTGGGGCCTCGGCGCCGCGGTGCACGACGGCGCGTGGGGCCTCGCGCTCGCGCGGCTCGTCGTCGCGCTGGCGACCCTCGCGGTCGCGTGGGTCGTGTGGGACAAGTCGCTCGCACGTGCCCTCGTCACGCCGCCCACCTCCGGCGGGGGCGGCCGTGCCAAGGGCCTCGGCTTCTTCTCACGTCTTCCCGCGACGCCCACGGGTGCCGTCGCGGCGCGCACGGCCACCTACTGGCTGCGCGACCCGCGCTACTCCGGGTCGATCGCGGTCGTCCCGCTCATCCCCGTCGTGCTGCTCGTCGTCGGCGGCGGCACCGGCTCGGAGATCTTCCTCGCGCTCGCGCCCTTCACGGCGTGGATCCTCGGGTTCTCCATCTCGGCGGACATCGCCTACGACCACACCGCGTTCGCGCTGCACGTGTCGTCGGGCGTCCCGGGGCGGGCGGACCGCTGGGGCCGGGCGCTCCCCGTGCTCGTCGCCGGCGGGGCCGTGACCCTCCTCTTCGCGCTGGTCTCCGTCGCGGTGGCCGGACGCTGGGACGCGCTGCCCGCCCTGCTCGGTCTCACCGCGGGCACGCTGCTCACCTCGACGGGCATCTCGAGCGCGACGTCGGCGCGCCTGCTCTACCCGGTGCCCAAGCCGGGCGACAGCCCGTTCAAGCAGCCGCAGGGCGCCGCGATGGCCACCCTCGCCGCCCAGACGGTCGCGATGCTCCTCGTCCTGGCGCTGTCGCTCCCGTTCCTCGTCCCGGGCGTCATCGCGATCGTCGCCGACCTGCCCGTGCTCGGGTGGGTCACCCTCGCGGTCGGCGTGGTCGTGGGTGCCGTCGTCCTCGTGATCGGCGTGCGGTGGGGCGCACGCACCTACGACCGCCGGGCGCCCGAGCTCCTCCAGCGCGTGCTGTCGTACGCCTGACGCGCGGGCCGGGACCGCGCGCCGCGGTCCCGGCCCGTAGACTCGGCCGACGTGGCACTCACTATCGGCATCGTCGGCCTGCCCAACGTCGGCAAGTCCACCCTCTTCAACGCCCTGACGCGCAACCAGGTCCTCGCCGCGAACTACCCGTTCGCGACGATCGACCCCAACGTCGGCGTCGTGTCCCTCCCGGACCCGCGCCTCGACAAGCTCGCCGAGATCTTCGGCAGCCAGCGCGTCCTGCCCGCCACGGTGTCGTTCGTCGACATCGCGGGCATCGTCAAGGGCGCGAGCGAGGGGGAGGGGCTCGGCAACAAGTTCCTCGCGAACATCCGCGAGGCCGACGCCATCTGCCAGGTGACGCGCGCGTTCTCCGACCCGGACGTCGTCCGCGTCGAGGGCTCGACGGACGCCGAGGGCGACATCGAGACGATCAGCACCGAGCTGATCCTCGCCGACCTCCAGACGCTCGAGAAGACGGTCCCGCGCCTCGAGAAGGAGGTCCGGATCAAGAAGGGCGACGCCGCCCTCCTCGACGCGGCCCAGAAGGCGCAGGCGGTCCTCGAGTCCGGCACGACCCTCTTCCAGGGCGCCGCCGCGGCGGGCCTCGACCTCGCGGACGTCGCGGGCCTGCAGCTCCTCACGGCGAAGCCGTTCATCTACGTGTTCAACACCGACGACGCGGGCCTCGCCGACGAGGACCTCCAGGCGCGCCTGAGCGCGCTCGTCGCGCCCGCCCAGGCGATCTTCCTCGACGCCAAGTTCGAGTCCGAGCTCGTCGAGCTCGAACCCGACGAGGCGAAGGAGATGCTCGCGGAGTCGGGTCAGACGGAGGCCGGCCTCGACCAGCTCGCGCGCGTCGGCTTCGACACGCTCGGCCTGCAGACGTACCTCACCGCCGGGCCCAAGGAGGCGCGCGCGTGGACCATCCGCAAGGGGTGGACGGCGCCGCAGGCGGCCGGGGTCATCCACACCGACTTCGAGCGCGGCTTCATCAAGGCGGAGGTCGTCTCGTTCGAAGACCTCGTCGAGACCGGCTCCGTCGCCGCGGCGCGCGCCGCGGGCAAGGCGCGCGTCGAGGGCAAGGACTACGTCATGGCCGACGGCGACGTGGTGGAGTTCCGCTTCAACGTCTGAGACGCAGGTCACAGCCCTGGGCGCCCGCCGCATCGTGAGACGCGGCGGGCGTCCGTGCGTCCGGGCCCGGACGTTTCGCGCGTGTTTCCCCGCCGTCGCGGCCCGGAAACGCGCCCGTACCGGCCAGTATCAACTCGGTAACGATCACCTGCCGCAACCGGGCAAGGGGGAGATCCTTCGCAACTTGCTGGGTAGCGTGGCCTCAAACCGTGGTGGGCATGCCCGTCCACGCGCGCCGACCCCCGGGCGAGCGCGCGAGCGACGGGGCGGCCGAGGGGCGATCGACGCCCGCTCGTCCGCGCCCACCATCCCTTGGAGGAGGAACATTGAAGATCAGGCGCACGAGTGCCGCCCTGGCCGTGACGGTCACGGGGGCGCTGCTGTTCTCGGCGTGCAGCGGCACGTCGGGTGAGGGCGAGACCGACGGCGGCGACGACGCGGGCATCAACACCGCGACCGCCGTCACCGTCGCGTGGGAGGCTCCGCTCAACGAGCTCAACCTGAGCTCCCAGAACGGCAACGCGACGCAGAACGCCGTCATCAACTACATGCTCAACTCGGGCTTCAGCTACTACGACGCCGACCTGAACATCGTCAAGGACGAGTCGTTCGGCACGTACGAGAAGCTCTCGGACGACCCGCTGACGGTGAAGTACACGTTCGGCGACGACACCAAGTGGTCGGACGGCACGCCGGTCGACGCGACGGAGATCCTGCTGGACTGGGCCGGTCAGTCCGGCAAGTTCAACACGGTCGAGGCCCAGACGGACGAAGAGGGCAACGTCACGAACCAGGCCGAGGTGGACGCCGGTGTCTACTTCGACGGCTCGGACCCGGGCGTCGCGCTCATCTCGCAGAACCCCGAGATCTCGGACGACAACAAGTCGATCACCGTGGTGTACGACAAGCCGTTCGGTGACTGGGAGCTGAGCTGGACGAACGAGTTCGTCCCGGCGCACGTCGTGGGCCAGAAGGCGCTCGAGATCGAGGACCCGGAGGAGGCCAAGGCCGCCGTCCGCGACGCGATCCTCAACAACGACACCGCGGCGCTGGCGAAGATCTCGAAGTTCTGGAACGAGGGCTTCGAGTTCACCTCGCTGCCGGACGACCCGTCGCTCTACGTCTCCAACGGCGCGTACACGCTCGAGGAGTACAAGGAGAACCAGTACCTCACGCTCAAGGCGAACCCTGACTTCAAGGGCAAGAACAAGGGCTCGGTCGAGACCATCACGGTCCGGTACATCGACGACCCGATGGCCCAGGTCCAGGCGCTCGAGAACGGTGAGGTCGACCTCATCGGCCCGCAGGCCTCCGCGGACGTCCGCACGGCGCTCGAGGGCCTCGACGGCGTCGAGACCCACTCCGGCATCGAGGGCACGTACGAGCACGTCGACCTGGTCTTCCAGAACGGCGGCCCGTTCGACCCGGCCAGGTACGGCGGCGACGCCGAGAAGGCCAAGGCCGTGCGCCAGGCGTTCCTGCTGACGATCCCGCGTCAGACGATCGTCGACAACCTCATCAAGCCGCTGAACCCGGACGCCGAGGTGCGCAACTCGAACATCCTGCTCCCGGGCTCGCCGAACTACGACGAGATGGTCGCCGAGAACGGCTCGGACTTCTACGACGCCTCCAAGGCGGCGGAGAACCTGGAGAAGGCGAAGCAGCTGCTCGCCGACGCCGGCGTTGCCACCCCGGTCCAGGTGCGCTTCGCGTACAACAACGAGAACACGCGCCGCGTGAACGAGCTCGCGCTCATCACCGACACCGCGGCGCAGGCCGGCTTCGAGATCGTCGACACGGGCCGCCCGGCCGCCGAGTGGGGCACGCTCCTCGCCACCGGCCAGGACCAGTACGACGCGTCGCTCTTCGGCTGGCAGTCGACCTCGACCGCGGTCACCGAGTCGGACGCGAACTTCCGCTGGGCGCCGAACCCGGGCGTCAACAACTACGGCAAGTACAACAACCCCGCCGTGGACGCCGCGCTCGACAAGCTCCAGGTCTCGACCGACCCGGAGGAGCAGTTCCAGCTCCAGCTCGAGGTCGAGAAGAACCTCTGGGCCGACGGCTTCGGCGTGACGATCTTCCAGTTCCCCGCCATCCAGGGCTGGGACGAGAACCTGAAGGGCGTCGAGTCGATCACGATCAGCCCGACGATCTTCCACGGGTTCTGGAACTGGACGTTCGAGGGCTGAGTGCCCTGAGTCCCAGACGCGCCCTGCCGCCGCCCCGTGCGGTGGCAGGGCCGTCCAGGTGTGAGACCGGGGGTCCCGGCGGCTGTCCGCCCGGGGCCCCCGGTCCTCGCGTGCACCCGCCCCGACGCCCAGACCCGCGGCGTCCCGGGCCCTCGGTTCACGACCACGCGAGACCCGCGCGTAGAATCGACCGGCCCCTGACCCGGGGTCCCTACCGACCAGCGAGGTAAGACCTCCGATGTTCTCCTTCATCTCGCGGCGTGTGCTGGCAGGGTTGGCGACCCTCCTCGTGTCCACGTTCGCGATGTACCTGCTCGTCGACGCCGCGATCCGGCCGTACATCTTCGCGGATCTCGAGTCGAGCACGAAGCCCAACAAGGCCCAGCTGATCGCCCAGCGCACCGCCGACCTCGATCTCGACACCCCGTCGGTGATCCGCTACTTCAAGTGGCTCGGCGACTTCGTCACCGGCGACCTCGGCACGGCCTGGCAGAGTGGCCAGTCCGTCTCGACCCTGCTCCAGGGCGCCGTCATCTCGACGATCCAGCTCGTCGCCGCCGCGACCGTCCTCGCCGTGGTCTTCGGCGTCATGGTCGGCATCGTCAGCGCGCTGCGGCAGTACAGCACCTTCGACTACCTGACGATCTTCGTCTCGTTCGTGCTCTACTCCCTCCCGGCCTTCTGGGTCGCCGTCCTGCTCAAGCAGTGGGGCGCGATCGGCTTCAACGACTTCCTCCGCGACCCGAACCTCTCGATCCTCGTGATCGTCGGCATCGGCGCGATCTCCGGCCTGCTGTGGTCCCTCGCCTTCGGCGGGACCGCGCGGCGGCGGCTCACGGTCTTCGGCCTGGGCTTCGCGGCGAGCGCGCTCGCGCTGCTCTACCTGCAGCTCTCCGGCTGGTGGGAGAAGCCGAACCTCGGTCCGGTCATCATCGTCGTCACCGGTGCCGCGCTCGCCTTCGCGATCACCGCGCTCGTCTCGGGGCTGAAGAACCGCCGCGCGCTCTATGCGTCGCTCACCACCGTCTTGATCGGGGTCGTCGTCTACTTCCCGATCCAGTCGGTCCTCAAGCAGGTCGACAACTGGTGGATCGTGCTGGTGCTCGCCGTGGTCACCGTCGGCGTCGGCATCGGGGTCGGGTACGCCTGGGGCGGCCCCGACAAGGGCGTGTCCGCGCGTGCCGCGGCCATCACCGCGTTCCTCGTCGGGTCCATGGTCTTCGTCGACAAGGTGATGTCGGTCTGGCCCGCGTACTTCGGCGCACCGGCGATCAACGGCCGGCCCATCCCGACGATCGGCAACAGCACGCCGAACCTCGGCGGCAACTTCTGGGTGCAGGTCCTCGACCAGTACACCCACCTGCTGCTCCCGACGATCGCGCTCGTGCTCATCCAGTTCGCCGGGTACACGCGCTACTCGCGCGCCAGCATGCTCGAGGTGATGAGCCAGGACTACATCCGCACGGCGCGGGCCAAGGGGCTCCCCGAGCGGACCGTCGTCATGCGCCACGGGTTCCGCAACACGCTGATCCCGCTCGCGACGATCGTCCCCATCGACGTCATCACGCTCCTGGGCGGCGCGATCATCACCGAGAAGGTGTTCGCCCGGCCCGGCATGGGCCTGCTCTTCCTCAACGCGCTGCAACGCGGCGAGATCGACCCCGTCATGGCGTACCTCGTCATCGTCGCGGCCCTCGCCATCATCGCCAACATCGTGGCTGACCTCATCTACGCAGCCCTCGACCCGCGGATCCGGGTGAACGCATGACCAACACACCGAACGACGCGTCGCAGAGCGGCGCGGTCGAGAACCAGATCGAGCTGCGCGAGGTCGAGGGCCTGTCCCAGGGCCAGATCGTCCGCCGTCGCTTCTTCCACCACAAGGGCGCCGTGGTCGCGCTCGTCGTGCTCGTCGGCATCGTCGCGCTCGCGATCACCTCGATCGGCATCGGCGGCTGGCAGGGCTGGTACGCCTACAAGCCGTCCGGGCAGGGCTCCACGTACCCTCTGGTCAACGGCGGTGCACCGTCCGAGGCGCACATCTTCGGCCAGGACGAGGCGGGTCGCGACGTGTTCGCGCGCGTCATGCAGGGCACGCAGACCTCGCTCCTCGTGGTGCTCTCCGTCGGCGTCATCGCGACGATCGCGGGCGTGCTGGTCGGGGCGCTCTCCGGGTACTACCGCGGTCGTACCGACTCGTGGCTCATGCGGTTCACGGACCTCATCATCACGATGCCCGTCATCGTCATCGGCGCCGTGCTGGCCCTGCTCTCCGGCGGCAGCAACGCGCTCATCCTCGGGGCGTTCCTCGGGCTCGTGCTGTGGCCGCCGCTCGCGCGTCTCGTGCGCGGCGAGTTCCTCTCGCTGCGCGAGCGCGAGTTCGTCGACGCCGCCCGCGTCGCGGGCGCGAGCGACACGCGGATCATCTTCAAGCACATGCTGCCGAACGCGGTCGGCGTGATCATCGTCAACGTCACGCTCCTCATGAGCTCGGCGATCCTGCTGGAGACCGCGCTGAGCTACCTCGGCGTCGGCATCCAGGCGCCGGCGACCTCGCTCGGCAAGCTCATCAGCGACTACCAGGAGGCGTTCGCCACGCGCCCGTGGCTGTTCTGGTGGCCGGGTCTGTTCATCGTCGCCATCGCGCTGTGCGTCAACTTCATCGGCGACGGCCTGCGTGACGCGTTCGACCCGCGCCAGAAGCGCATCCCCTCCGAGCGCAAGATGGCCCGCGCCCAGCGCGTCGCTCGCCCGACGGCGGCCACGGCGCCGAGCGCGACCGGCGAGGCCGGGGCCAGCTGATGACCGCCGTCGTCGCCGCCCGCCCGGGAGGTCGTGGACCTCTCGGGCGGCGCGGCGCGCCGCGGTCAGGCGGTGAGCGCCACGACCGCCCCCACCGCGAGCGCGGCCAGCACGGCGAGCTGCACGACGTGCCACGTCGAGCGCGCGCCGGGAGCTCCCTGGGCGGCGCGGTCGAGGTGGCCGGCCGCCGCGAGCATCGCGTGGCGCTGCGTCACGGCGTCGGCCACGGCCTCGGCGCTCGCCCCGGTGACCACCTGCTCCTGGCCGACGGCGCGTCGTCGCGAGCTGCGCAACCAGCGGGCCGTGCCGCTCGACCGGGGTGCGGACCACGCGGTCACGCGTCCGCCCGCGTAGCGCACCTCGAGCGAGTAGCGGGTGTCGACGCCCTCGTACGCGGTCCACGGCACGTGCACGGTGCGCGTGACGTTGCGGACCTCGACCCCGCCGTCGGAGACCTCCACAGCGGGACGCCAGAACAGCATCCAGACGAGGTACGTGACGAGCGCGGCGGGGAGCAGAGCTCCCAGGACCGCGGCGACGTCCCCCGTCACGGCCGTGACCACGACCAGGGCGACGGCGACGACGCCCGTCGCCACCGTGAGAACTCGGCCGTACGTCGAACGGAAGACCAGCGTGGGACCCATGCGCCCATGCTCGCAGAGTCGCGGCGCCACGAGCGCCCGCTCCAGCAGGAAGGACACTGATCAGCGTGGCCATCGAGACGTCTCCCGCGGCCCCGGCCGCGCGCCAGGGCAGCCCTGTGCTGACCGTGCGCAACCTCGGCGTGGACTTCTACGTCGACAAGGTCTGGTACCCCGCGGCCGCGGACGTGAGCTACGACCTCCACTCCGGTGAGGTCCTCGCGATCGTCGGCGAGTCCGGCTCGGGCAAGTCCCAGTCGTCGCTCGCGCTGCTGGGCCTGCTCCCGCCGAACGGCCGCGCGAGCGGCTCGGCGAAGCTCGGCGACCGCGAGCTCATCGGCATGTCGCACGGCTCGCTGCGGCACGTCCGCGGCAAGGAGATCTCCATGATCTTCCAGGAGCCGATGACGGCGCTGAACCCCGTCTACACGGTGGGCTTCCAGATCGTCGAGACCATCCGGACGCACTTCAACGTCGGCCCCGCCGACGCGAAGAAGCGCGCGATCGAGCTCCTGCGGCTCGTCGAGATCCCCGAGCCCGAGCGCCGCTTCGACGCGTACCCGCACCAGCTCTCCGGCGGTCAGCGCCAGCGCGCGATGATCGCGCAGGCGCTCGCGTGCGACCCGAAGCTCCTCGTCGCGGACGAGCCGACCACGGCGCTCGACGTCACGGTCCAGGCGGAGATCCTCAAGCTCCTGCGCGACCTGCGCTACCGCGTCGACGCGGCGATCATCCTCATCACGCACGACATGGGCGTGGTCGCCGACATGGCGGACTCGATCATGGTCATGAAGGACGGCCAGGTCGTCGAGCGCGGCACGTCGGCCGAGATCTTCGGCAACCCGCAGCACCCGTACACGGTGCGCCTCCTCGAGGCCGTGCCGCACCTCGGCTCCAAGCGCGGCACGACGACCGCCACGGACCGCGTGCCCGCGGGCACGCCGGTCCCGGAGCGGCCGCTCGTGCTCGACGCGCAGGACATGATCATCGAGTACCCGGGCCGCGGGCGGCAGGCGTCCTTCCGGGCGGTCGACGAGGTCTCGCTCCAGATCCACCAGGGCGAGGTCGTCGGCCTGGTCGGCGAGTCCGGCTCCGGCAAGACGACGATCGGCCGCGCGGCCGTGGGTCTGCTGCCCGTCACGGCCGGCTCGCTGAAGATCGTCGGGACGGACATGGTGGGCGCCCGGCCCAAGGACCTCAGGCCGCTGCGCACCGAGGTTGGCATCGTGTTCCAGGACCCGGGGTCGTCGCTCAACCCCCGCCTGCCGATCGGAGAGTCGATCGGCGAGCCGCTCATGCTGCACAAGGGCGTCAAGGGCAAGGAGCTCAGCCGTGAGGTCGAGCGCCTGCTCGACCAGGTCGAGCTTCCCCGCGCCATGCGCAACCGCTACCCGCACGAGCTCTCGGGCGGTCAGCGCCAGCGCGTCGGCATCGCGCGGGCGCTCTCGCTCGAGCCGAAGCTGCTCGTCGCGGACGAGCCGACGTCGGCCCTCGACGTGTCGGTCCAGGCGAGGGTCCTCGACCTGTTCACCGACCTGCAGCGCGAGCACGGGTTCGCGTGCCTGTTCATCTCGCACGACCTCGCGGTCGTGGAGCTCCTGTCCGACCGCATCGCCGTGATGCACAAGGGCAAGCTCGTCGAGGTGGGCGACACGTCGCAGATCGTGCACGAGCCGAAGCACGCGTACACGCAGCGCCTGCTCGCCGCCGTCCCCGTGCCGGACCCGGCCGCGCAGCGCGAGCGTCGCGCCGCTCGCGACGCCCTCCTCGAGGCCGCCGCCCGCGACATCGCGAACGACGAGGTGTCCTCGCTGGCGGACGAGGAGCGCGCGCTCGCGGCGGCGCGCGAGGACGTGGACCACGAGCGCAGCGCCCCGCCCACCGCGGGCGCCGGCTTCTGACCGCACGCTCCACGGCTCGCCGAGCCATCACGACGCCCCGGGGGCGGCCGCGCACGCGGCCGTCCCCGGGGCGTTCCGGCTCCCAGGACGGGCGCTCCGGGCGTCGGAGCTCGCGCTCCGGTTGCCGGGGTCCGCGCGTCCGACAAGCCTTGAGGCCATGAACGCCCCGCACCACGAGACGCCCCGCGAGCCAGCACGTGACGAGGAGGCCGCACCGGCGCCCGACGGGCGAGGGGCCGACACGCCCCGCGACGAGGGAGCCGTGACGACGGACGCCGGGGCGACGGACGCCGTCGGCCCGGAGACCGCTTCCGCCCCGGTCGTGTCCGCGCACGATCCCGACGCCCCCCGGACGGGCCGTCCGGACCCGCGCGTCTTCTACCCGGCGGCGGGCATCATCCTGGTCTTCGTCCTGCTCACGGTGCTCTTCACGGACACCGTCACGGCGGTGCTGGACACGCTCCAGACCGACGTCATCGGCGCCTTCGGCTGGTACTACGTGATCGTCGTCGCGGGGTTCGTCGTCTTCTCGCTGTGGATGGGGCTGAGCCGCTTCGGCGACATCGTGCTCGGCAAGGACGAGGAGACGCCGCTCTTCCGGCTGCCCGTGTGGTTCGCGATGCTGTTCGCCACCGGGATGGGCATCGGGCTCGTCTACTGGGGCGTCGCCGAGCCGCTCTCGCACTACGTGAGCCCGAAGCCCGGCGTCGACGGGAGCGACGCGTCGCTCGCGCAGGCCGCGATGGGGCAGAGCTACCTGCACTGGGGCATCCACGCGTGGGCGATCTACGTCGTCGCGGGTCTCGCGCTCGCGTACGCGATCCATCGCAAGGGTCGCCCCGTCTCGATCCGGTGGGCGCTCGAGCCGCTGTTCGGCGACCGGGTGAAGGGGCGCCTCGGCGACGTCATCGACGTGGTCGCGATCATCGGCACCGTCTTCGGCGTCGCGACGTCGCTCGGGTTCGGCGTGCTCCAGATCTCCGCCGGGCTCGGCTACCTCGACGTGGTCGAGCCGAGCACGGCGCTGCAGATCGGGCTCATCGTGGCGATCTCGGCGCTCGCGACGCTGTCGGTCGTGTCCGGACTCGGCAAGGGCATCAAGTGGCTGTCGAACGGAAACATGATCCTGGCCGGCGTGGTCCTCGCGCTCGTGCTGGTCCTCGGCCCGACCCTGTTCCTCCTGCGCGAGTGGGTCCAGTCGCTCGGCTACTACCTGCAGAACGTCGTGCGCCTCACGTTCGACACCACCGCCTTCCAGGGCCAGGCCGGCCTCGAGTGGCAGTCGCAGTGGACGATCTTCTACTGGGGCTGGTGGATCTCCTGGGCTCCCTTCGTCGGGGTGTTCATCGCCCGGATCTCGCGCGGGCGGACGGTGCGCGAGTTTGTCCTCGGCACCCTCCTCGTCCCGACGATCGTCACGACGCTCTGGTTCTCCGTGTTCGGCGGGTCGGCGCTGTACCGCGAGCTCATGGAGCCCGGGAGCATGCTCGTGGACGGGGAGGTCGACACGGACACCGCGCTCTTCCAGCTGTTCGACGGCCTGCCCCTCGGGAACGTCCTCGCGGTGGTGGGCATCGTGCTCATCGTCATCTTCTTCGTGACGTCGTCGGACTCGGGCTCGCTCGTCGTCGACATGCTCGCGAGCGGGGGGAACCCGAACCCGCCCACCTGGAGCCGCATCTTCTGGGCGGGCACCTCGGGGCTGCTGGCCATCGCGCTCCTGCTCGCGGGCGGCCTCCAGGCGTTGCAGACGGCGGCGATCCTCATCGCGCTGCCGTTCTCCGTGGTCATGATCGGGATGGCCGTGTCCACGGTGCGCGCGCTGCGGGTCGAGCACGCCGCGATCCTGCGGGCAGAGCGCCGCGCGGCGCGCGCCGCGCTCACGGAGCACGTGACGACGCGCGTGTCGGAGTCGATCTCCGAGCAGTGGGAGGAGCTGTACCCCGACCGCCCCGACCGGTGGCGCGCGCTCGTGCGCCGACCGCGGCGCAAGACGCCCTCCTGAGGGGGCCGTCCAGAGGGCGCACGACGGCGGGCATGGTGTCCCGAGCGCGGACCCGGTAGTATAGCCGAGCCCGGGTGACGGCCCGTGCTCCGTGATGCTGCGGCGGGCCGAGCCCGCCGTCGTGCGCGCTGAGGTGGCCGGCCGTCGTCGCCCCTCGTACCCCACGAAATGAGAACCGTAGATGTCTGTGCGCTCCGACCTGCGCAACGTGGCGATCGTCGCCCACGTCGACCACGGCAAGACCACGCTCGTCGACGCGATGCTGCGCCAGTCCGGCGCCTTCTCCGCGCACCAGCACGTGGACGAGCGCGTCATGGACTCCGGTGACCTCGAGCGCGAGAAGGGCATCACCATCCTCGCGAAGAACACCGCGGTGCGGTACGCCGGCCCGGCGGCCGCCGCGGTGGGCGAGCCCGACGGCATCACGATCAACGTCATCGACACCCCGGGCCACGCCGACTTCGGTGGCGAGGTCGAGCGCGGCCTGTCCATGGTCGACGGCGTCGTGCTGCTCGTGGACGCGAGCGAGGGCCCGCTCCCGCAGACCCGGTTCGTGCTCCGCAAGGCGCTCGCCGCGAAGCTCCCGGTGATCATCGTCGTCAACAAGGTCGACCGACCCGACTCGCGCATCACCGAGGTCGTCGCCGAGGCGACCGACCTGCTGCTGGGCCTCGCGTCCGACCTCGCGGACGAGGTGCCCGACCTCGACCTCGACGCGATCCTCGACGTCCCGGTCGTCTACGCGTCCGCGAAGGCCGGTCGCGCCTCGCTCGACCAGCCGCTGGACGGTCAGCTCCCCTCGAACGAGGACCTCGAGCCGCTCTTCACGACGATCCTCGAGAAGATCCCCGCCCCGACGTACGACGAGGGCGCGCCGCTCCAGGCGCACGTGACGAACCTCGACGCGTCGCCGTTCCTCGGTCGCCTCGCGCTCCTGCGCATCTTCAACGGCGAGCTGCGCAAGGGCCAGGTCGTCGCGTGGGCGCGCCACGACGGCACGCTCCAGAGCGTGAAGATCACCGAGCTGCTGGAGACGAAGGCGCTCGACCGCGTCCCCACGGACAAGGCCCGGCCCGGCGACATCGTCGCGGTCGCGGGCATCGCCGACATCACGATCGGCGAGACGCTCACCGACCCCGACGACCCGCGCCCGCTGCCGCTCATCACGGTCGACGACCCGGCCATCTCGATGACCATCGGCATCAACACCTCGCCGCTCGCGGGCAAGGGCGGCAAGGGCCACAAGGTCACGGCCCGCCAGGTCAAGGACCGCCTCGACGCCGAGCTCGTGGGCAACGTGTCGCTGCGCGTGCTCCCGACCGACCGCCCCGACGCGTGGGAGGTCCAGGGCCGTGGCGAGCTCGCGCTGGCGATCCTCGTCGAGCAGATGCGCCGCGAGGGCTTCGAGCTCACGGTCGGCAAGCCGCAGGTCGTCACGCGCACGATCGACGGCAAGACGCACGAGCCCATGGAGCGCATGACGATCGACGTCCCCGAGGAGTACCTCGGCGCGGTCACCCAGCTCCTCGCCCAGCGCAAGGGCCGCATGGAGACCATGTCGAACCACGGCACGGGCTGGATCCGCATGGAGTTCATGGTCCCGGCGCGCGGTCTGATCGGGTTCCGCACGCGGTTCCTCACCGAGACGCGCGGCACCGGCATCGCGTCGTCGATCTCCGAGGGCTACGAGCCGTGGGCCGGTCCCATCGAGACCCGCACCACGGGCTCGCTCGTCGCCGACCGTGCGGGCAAGGTGACGCCGTTCGCGATGATCAACCTCCAGGAGCGCGGCTCGTTCTTCGTCGACCCCACGCAGGAGGTCTACGAGGGCATGATCGTCGGCGAGAACTCGCGCAACGAGGACATGGACGTGAACATCACCAAGGAGAAGAAGCTCACGAACATGCGGTCCTCGACGGCCGACAACTTCGAGAACCTCGTCCCGCCGCGCCACCTCACGCTCGAGGAGTCGCTGGAGTTCGCGCGCGAGGACGAGTGCGTCGAGGTCACGCCCGAGGTCGTCCGCATCCGCAAGGTCGTCCTCGACCAGACCGAGCGCGCCCGCGCGGTCTCGCGCGCGAAGCGCGCCTGACGCCACCCACGGGGTGACCGTCCCGCAGAGCCCGCAGGCCGCCGTCGTGCCCGACGGCGGCCTGCTGGCCGTCCACGCCCACCCCGACGACGAGACCCTGGCGACGGGCGCGCTGCTCGCGACCTGGGCCCGCGCGGGCGAGCCGGTCACCGTCGTGACGTGCACGCGGGGCGAGCGGGGCGAGGTGATCGACACCCCTGCGCACCCGACGGGCGTCGGGCACCTCGAGGGCGACGGGCCCGCGCTCGCCGCGTTCCGCGAGACCGAGCTCGCCCGCGCGCTCGCCGCGCTCGGCGTGCGGGACCACGTCTTCCTCGACACGGTCGCGAGCCCGGGGGGGCCATCCGACGGCGGGGCGCCCGCGCGGTTCGAGGACTCCGGGATGGCCTGGGTCGCGCCGGGCGTGGCCGGAGGCGTCGCGGCCGGGCAGCTCCCGCCGCGCGCGTTCGTCGGCGTCCCGCTCGACGAGGCCGCCGTGCGCCTGGCCGCGGTGGTGCGGGACCGGCGCCCCGCCGTCGTGGCGACGTACGAGGCGGGCGGCGGCTACGGCCACCCCGACCACGTCCGGGCCCACGACGTCGCGGTGCGCGCGCTCGAGCTCCTCGCCGCGGACGGCGAGCCGGTGCCCGCGCTGTGGGAGGTCGTCGCCCCCGAGACCACGGTGCGCGCCGCGCGGCGAGCCCTCGCGGAGCACCCTGGTGCGCGCGAGCTGCTCGCGGCCGACGCGCGGCTCACGCTCCCGGACCCGGACGAGGAGCTGCCCCCGCTCGCGCGTCCCGACGCGTCGCTGCGCGTGCTCGTCGGCGTGCCGGTGGGGCCCGTGCTCGACGACGTGCTCGCCGCGATGCGCGCGCACGCGACGCAGGTCCAGCACGTGACGTCGGCCGGCGCGCGTGCCGGGGAGGAGCCGGTGCTGCTCGGGTGGTACGCCCTGAGCAACGACGTGCTGGCGCCCGTCCCTTCACACGAGTTCTACGCTCCCTCCGGCCAGGCTCTCCCGGGCGACCAGGTCCGCCCGGGACCCACCCGTTAGCCTGGGACCCGTGGAGACCGGTATGGGGCGGCTCGTGGGCCGCGGGGTGGCGTGCGCGCTCGTGGGCGCGCTCGTCGGTCTCGTCGGCACGGTCGCGCACCGGGCGCACCTCCTGGGCGTCGACCTCCCGGGCGGGGCCGGGCTCGGCATCGTGCTCGCCCTGCTGACCGTCCTCGCGGCGGCCACGCTCGCCCGCGCCTGGGGCGGGATGGCGGGTCTCCTGGGGTTCGGTGTCGGGTGGGTCGTCGTCGTGCAGCTCCTCTCGCTCGAGGGGCCGGGGGGCGACGTGCTCGTGCCGAGCGAGCCCGTCGGGTACGTCTGGATCTACGGCGGCATGCTCGTGGTCGCCGCGGCGGCCTTCCTGCCCCGGTCGTGGTTCAGCGACCGCCCGGTCCGCACGGCCCAGCACGGGCGTCCCACCAGGCACGACGGACCCGAGAACCCCCTCGCGTCCCGCTAGTATTCGCCGTGCGGATCCCCGCACACCCCTCGTCGTCGCGCGGACCGCCGCGCGCCTTTCGTCACGGAGACAGTGGATGGGTCAGCCGACCGACCGAGACGCCGATCTCGACTCCCCTCAGGACGCCGTGCCGGAGCCCGCCGAGACGGTCGAGCCCTCGGCTCCCGAGACGGTGCCCGGCCCCGACGCGCAGGCGACCGACGCTCCCGGCGACGTCCCCGCGACCACGCCGACGGACGGACCGGTGGACACCGTCCCGGACGCCTCCGCCCCGACCTCGCCCGTGGACCCCGGTCCGGCGGGCGTGGAGCCGGCCGAGCCCGGCCCTGCGGCTGAGGACCCCGGCGTGACCCCGACGGACGACGTGCCGGCCCCCGCGGAACCGCAGGGCACCGCGGCCGGCACCGCGACCGGGGCTGCGACCGCCGGTGCGACCGGCACCGACGCGACCGGCACCGCCGCGACCACGGGTGACGCACCCGCCGTCGACGCTCCCGCCGTCGACGCCGCCGCGCAGGATCGCTCGGCGGACGTTCCCTCGGAGCCGGCCGCCGCCCCGGAGCCGGCCGCGACCCCGCAGCAGGAGTCCGCGCAGCCCGCCGGCGCCTCGGAGCACGGCTCGGTGGCGCCGGGCACGGCGACCCCGACCCCGACGTCGGCCCCGTTCCCGGCCGACGCGGACGCGCGTCCGGGTGCCGACGTCTCGACCCCTGCCGCTGCGGCCGACGAGGCTGCCGGGACCGACGCGGCCACCGGTACGGGCGCACTCGCCGGTGCTGCGGCGAGCCCTGCCGTCGAGCCCGGCGCGGGCACGCGGGCCGAGAGCGGGACGGACGCGTCCGTCGCGGACGCCCCGGCGCCGGAGGTGTCGCGGGTCGACCCCGTCGAGGCGCCCGGCGCGCCGACGCCGACCACCCCCGACGCCACGGTCGCCGGCGTGCCGGCGGCCGGCGCTGCCGAGACCCCGGGGCACGCTGGCACCGCGGACCACGCCGCCGGCCCGGACGCGCAGGCCGGCGGGTCGGGCGGGACCGACGCCGGTGCGGACGACGGCGACGAGGAGCCGTACGTCCCGCGCGTGTTCGCGTTCGACCCGAACGTCCCGGCCGTGCTCGTCCCGTCCCCGGGCGCGCAGGCCGATCCCTCGGCCGCCGCGCCGGCGGGCGACGTGGACCAGGACGCTCCCGCGTCCGACGTCCCGGCGGCCGCGGCCGACGCCACGGCGTCCGGAGCGCCGTCCGCGGGCGGCCCGTCCGGCGACGCGACGTCGACCGACCGGTCGGCCGCCCCAGCCGGGGGAGAGCCGGCCGGGGGAGACCCGGCCGACGAGCGCGCGGCCGAGCGGACCGCCGTCGTGCCCGTGGTCCCCGCGCAGGAGGGCGACCAGGGCCGGCCCGCGGACGGGGGGAGCGGCACCGCGCCCGACGCGACGCAGGTGATCCCGCCCGTCGACCCGTGGTCCCGGCCCGCGCCCGTCGTGCGCACCTCGATCCTCTCGCCGGCCTCGCCCGACGAGCCCACGGCCGCGGGCCAGACGCCGGACGCTGCCGCTCCTGCGGGTGCCACCGGCCCGGCCGACGGCCCGGGCACGACCGCGCCGTCGGGCACCGCGGCGACCGCCGCACCCAGCGCGTTCACGCCGGTCCCGCCCGACGACTCGCGCGAGGCCTCTCCCTTCGAGGGCTTCGACGAGGACGGGCCGCGGCGCGGCTGGGCCCGCGGGCTGCTGTGGACGGGGGTCGCCGTCCTGGTCCTGGGCGGCCTGTACACGGGTGCCCAGTGGTTCTTCTCCGACAAGGTCCCGAGCGGGACGAGCGTCGCCGGCGTCGACGTCGGGGGCCTGTCCCGGACGGCGGCCGAGGACCGGCTCGAGTCCGAGCTCGGGCCGCGTGCGGCCGAGCCGATCACCCTCTCGGCGGGTGAGGCGAGCACGACGCTCGACCCGGCGACGGCGGGCCTGACCTTCGACGCCGCGGGGACGGCCGAGGAGCTCACGTCGTTCTCGATGAACCCGGCGCGCCTCTGGCAGCACCTGTTCGGCGGCAAGGACGCGGAGCCCCTCGTCACGGTCGACGACGCGGCCCTCGAGGGGCAGGTCGAGGCGTTGCGCGGCACCCTGGAGATCGAGCCCGTGGACGGGGCCGTGCAGTTCGTCGACGGCGCGCCCACGAGCACGCCGGCCGCCGACGGCTCGGCGCTGGTCACCGACGAGGTGCCCGCGACCATCACGGAGAGCTGGCTCGTCACCGACGGCCCGGTCGAGCTGCCCACCGAGCCCGTCGAGCCCACGATCACGCAGGACGAGACGGACGCCGCGCTCGCCCTGGCGGAGAAGGTCGTGTCCGCGCCCGTCGTCGTGTCCGTCGGCGGCCAGTCGCCCGAGCTGCCCCCCGAGGCGCTCGCGGCGGCGGCCTCCTTCGCGGCGACGGACGGCGTCCTCACGCTGACCTTCGACGGTCCGGCGCTGGTCCAGTCCGTGGTCGACCGGACGAACGACCTGCTCACCGCGGCGGACGACGCGCACTTCGTCTTCCGCGACGGCGCGCCGGTCATCGAGGGGGGCGAGCCCGGCACGACGATCGACCCGACCGCCATCGCGACGGCCGTCACGACGGCCGCCTCGGGCGACGAGCGTACGGTCACGGTCGATCTCGTCGAGTCGGACCCGGAGCAGTCCGTCGCGGCGCTCGAGGCGCTGGGGATCAAGGAGAAGGTGTCGGAGTTCTCGACGGTCGTGCCCAACGTCCCCGTCCGCACCGCGAACCTGCAGCGGGGGGCGGAGAAGGTGAACGGGACCCTCGTCAAGCCGGGGGAGACCTTCTCCCTCGTCGACACGCTGTCGCCCATCACGCTCGAGGGCGGCTACTTCGCGGCCGGCATCGTCGAGAGCGGGCGCCACACCGAGGGCGTCGGCGGCGGGCTGTCGCAGATGGCCACGACCACGTACAACGCGGGCTTCTTCGCGGGGCTCGAGGACGTCGAGCACCGGCCGCACAGCTACTGGTTCGAGCGCTACCCGGCGGGTCGCGAGGCGACGATCTTCGTCGGGTCGATCGACATGAAGTTCAAGAACGACACCCCGTACGGCGTCCTCATGCAGTCCTGGGTCGGCGGCGGTCAGCTGCACGTCGCGATCTGGAGCACCAAGTACTACGACGTCGAGACGTCGTCGAGCGGCAAGTCGAACGTGGTCCAGCCGACGACCGTCACGCACTCGGGCGCGGACTGCGCCCCGACGCCCGCGGGCAGCCCCGGCTTCTCCATCACGAACTACCGCAAGGTCTACCGCGAGGGCGAGCTCGTCAAGGACGAGTCCTACCGGTGGACCTACAAGCCGGACAACGCGGTCGTCTGCGAGTAGGCCGGCCCACCCACACACCACGGAGGTCCCATGCTCGGACGCAGCGAACGGGAGTCGGGAGCGCAGGCGCTGCTCGCGGCCACGGCGGCGGGATGGGTCGACGGCGACCCGACGGAGGCGCTGCTCGACCTCGGGTCGACGACGGCGACGCTGTCGACCGTCGCGAGCATCGACGCGCTGGCCGCCGTCGTGCACCTGGGCCACCCCGCGCAGCCGTCGCACGAGCTCGAGCGCGCGCTGCTCGCGGCGCCGCCGTCGCTCGTGCTGACCGGCGCGTCGGCGGTGCCGTCGCAGTGGGTCTGGGTCGGCCGGTCGACGGCGGCCCGCGACCTGACGGGGCACGTCGTCGTCGACGAGGCGGGGATGCGCGACCGGCGCCACGTGCTGCGCACGATGGGTGTCAGCCCGTCGCTCGTCCCGACCCGGACCACGCTGGAGGAGCGCGTCGCGCTCGCCGGCGCCGACGGCAGCCTCGTCGTGGAGCGCTCGGTGGCCCACGGGCCGCTCGCCGCGCTCGGCTACGCCGAGCTCCCGGGCAGCGAGCTCCTCGGGGAGGGCGCGCCCGTCTGGTACGGCCTCCTGGAGAGCCGCGACGCGGCGCCTCGGGCCGAGGGCGTCGCCCAGGTGTGGCTCGCGTTCGGTCCCCGGGACGACCACCGCGGCTCGCTCCAGGAGACGCTCGCGCTGGTCGCCGCCGCCGGGATCGACCTGCAGCACCTGCGCAGCCACCGCTCGCAGGCCGGACCGCACATCTTCTTCTGCGCGTTCTCGTGCCCCGACGCGACGACGCTCGACGGCCTCGTCGCGGGGTTCGGCGAGCGGGGCGTCGCGCACCGGGTCCTCGCGGTCCTGCCCGGGCAGGAGTTCGTGCCCGGCCCCGACGCGCTCGAGCCGCGCTGGGCGACCGCCCCCGACCCCGTCCACGCGTGAGCGTCGGGTACCTCGGCCCCGAGGGGTCGTTCACCCACCAGGCGGCGGCCGCGTGGTCGTCGGCGCACGGCCGGACCGGGCTCGGGCTCGCGGCGCGCACGACCGTCGCGGACGTCTTCGCGGGCGTGGCCGCGGGCGAGCACGAGCGGGGCGTCGTCGCGATCGAGAACACGGTCGAGGGGTACGTAGTGCCCTCGCTCGACGCGATCGTCGGGAGCGCCAGCGTCGTCGCCGTCGACGAGGTCGTGCTCGACATCTCGTTCGACGCGTTCGCGCGCCCGGGCCACGGCGAGCTCACCGAGGTCACCGCGCACCCGCACGGCCTCGCGCAGTGCCAGGGCTTCGTGCGCCGGACGGACCTCGCGCCGGTCGCGGCGTCGTCGAACGCCGCAGCGTGCCGTGACGCCGGGCCGCACCAGGTCGCCCTCGGCCCGACGATCTGCGGCGAGCTCTACGGCCTGGAGACGGTCGAGCGCGCGGTCGAGGACTTCGCGGGCGCGCGCACCCGGTTCCTCGTGCTGGCGCCGCGCGCGGAGGCCGCCGCGGCGCTCGGCCGGGCACGGGGTCGCGGCGAGACGTCGTGGCGCACGATGCTCGCGGTGACGCCCGTCGTCACGGGACCCGGCGTGCTGGCGCGCATCACGCAGGCCTTCGGCGCGCGGGGCGTCAACCTGTCGAGCCTCATCACGCGACCGCTCAAGGCCGTCGCGGGGACGTACGTCTTCGTCCTCACCGTCGACGGCGCACCGTGGGACGCGCCGGTGCGCGCCGTCCTGGAGGACCTCGTCCGGGCCGGGGACGCGCTCAAGACGCTCGGGGTCGTGCCGGCGCGCGGCGAGCTCGACGAGTCGGTCCACGCCGACGTCGACGCCGCGCACGTCCCGGTCGGGAGCGTCGACGCGTCGACCGGCACGGCGGACCGCGCGACAGGGCTCCTGTGGTGACCGCCGCGGGAGCCGTGCCGGAGCCGGGCGCGCCGCGCCCGGTGGTCCGGGTCGGCGTCGTCGGCCTCGGGCTCGTCGGCGGCTCGGTCGCGCGGCTCCTGCACGAGGAGGGCGTCGAGGTGACCGGCTACGACGCCACGGCGACCACGCGCGCGGCGGCGCGGGCCGCGGGGCTCCGGGTCGTCGGCGACGTCGCGGAGGTCTGCGCCGAGGAGCCGGACGTCCTCGTGCTCGCCGTGCCCCTGCGCGCCATGCGGGCGGTCGCGACCGACGTCGCCCGGCACGTGCGGGGCGCGACGGTCGTCACGGACGTCGGCAGCGTCAAGGGCGCGGTGCGCGACGCCGTCCGGGCGGCCGGGCTCGACGCCCGGTACGTCGGGGCGCACCCCATGGCCGGGACCGAGCACTCGGGCTTCGAGGCGTCCGACCCGGCGATGCTCGCGGGCGCGCGCTGGGCCGTGACGGTGGACGCCAGCACGCGGCCGGATGCGTTCACGGCCGTGCTGCGGCTCGTCGTGGGCCCGCTCGGCGGCACGGTGCACGTGCTCACCGACGACGTCCACGACGAGTCCACCGCGCTCGTCAGCCACGTCCCGCACGTGCTGGCCACCGAGCTCCTGGGCGTCGTCGCCGACGCCCCCGTGCGCGACGTCGCGCTGGGGCTCGCCGCGGGCAGCTTCCGCGACGCGACGCGCGTGGGGCGCACCGACCCGCGCCGGACCGAGGCCATGGTCACGGACAACGCCGCCTGGGTGGCGTCCGCGCTGCGCGTCGTCGTGCGCGACCTCGAGCAGCTCGTCCGCGCGCTCGAGTCCAACGCGCCCGTGGGCGAGTTCTTCGACCGGCCCGACCCGGTGCGGGCCGCGGCAGGCGGCACCGGCGAGCCCGTGCGCGTCGACCTCGACGACGCGGGCACCTGGCGCGAGACCCTCACGGCGGCCGGGGCACGGGGCGCCGTCGTCGTGGGCGTCGAGGACCGGGCGGTCGTCGTCGCCTGAGGGCCGGCCCCTGGATCCCGGTCCCGCCCCGTGGCGGGCCGGGTCGATCGTTCCGGTCGTCGGTCGGCCCGGTCGTCAGTCCGGGCGTGACGCGGGACGCCGTGGCGGCCGCGGCGGGACCGGCTTGCCGGCGACGATCGCGTCGAGCGGTACGGACACCAGGGGAGGGGCGTCGTCGCGCGGGCCGTGGCCGCGGTGCGGCGGAGCGCTGCCGCCCGCGTCCTCGCGCAGGACGAGCGTGGTCGCGGTGGTCTCCACGACCACCCCGATCACGTCGGTGAGGGGCTTGCCCGCCGCCGCCGCGTCGTCGGGCGAGAGCCTGCGACGGACGACGACTCGCGTCCCCGGTGCCCACGTCGTCCAGGGCGAGTCGGGCACGCGGCGGCTCCTCGGGTCGTGTGACGTTCGTCCACGGGCTGGTCAGAGAGGGTCGGGCACCGCCCGACCTGAGCGATACTAGTCGTGCATGCCCCTGTCATGACCTCGCCCCTCGCCGGGCCGGGTCCGGACGAACCAGAAAGGTACTCGGTCGTGACTTACGTGATCGCCCAGCCGTGCGTGGACGTCAAGGACAAGGCGTGCATCGAGGAATGTCCTGTCGACTGCATCTACGAGGGCAAGCGGTCGCTCTACATCCACCCGGACGAGTGCGTCGACTGCGGCGCGTGCGAGCCGGTCTGCCCCGTCGAGGCGATCTACTACGAGGACGACGTGCCGACGGAGTGGAGCGACTACTACCGCGCCAACGTCGAGTTCTTCGACGACCTCGGCTCGCCCGGCGGCGCCGCGAAGATGGGTCTCATCGAGAAGGACGACCCGATGATCGCCGCCCTGCCGCCGCA
Organism: Cellulosimicrobium sp. EB106-03-01-XG111; assembly: GCF_058792115.1. Classification (NCBI taxonomy): domain Bacteria; kingdom Bacillati; phylum Actinomycetota; class Actinomycetes; order Micrococcales; family Promicromonosporaceae; genus Cellulosimicrobium; species Cellulosimicrobium sp. EB106-03-01-XG111. Next base: position 3,409 of record NZ_JBYTEQ010000030.1, on the reverse strand, counting down.
GGCCTGAGCCCTCGGCGCCGGCGCTCGTGGGACTCGCCGACCTCTCCGGTCTCGCCTATCCCTGGGACACGCTGACCCCGTACGCGGAGCGCGCGCGAGCGCACCCCCGCGGCGTGGTCGACCTCTCCATCGGCACCCCGGTGGACCCGACGCCCGCCGTGGTGCGCGACGCGCTCGCCGCCGCGTCCGACGCGCACGGCTACCCGACGACGCACGGGACGCCCGCCCTGCGCGAGGCGGTCTCCGCGTGGTTCGCCCGTCGCCGCGGCGTCCCCGGCCTCGACCCCGACGCCGTGCTCCCCACCGTCGGGAGCAAGGAGCTCGTGGGGCTGCTGCCCGCGCTCCTGCGGCTCGGCCCGGGCGACGTGGTGGTGCACCCGCGGACGGCCTACCCCACCTACGACGTCGGTGCGCGCCTCGCCGGCGCGACGCCCCTCGCGACGGACGACGTCGAGGAGTGGGCGGGCCGCGACGACGTGCGGCTGGTCTGGGTCAACTCCCCGAGCAACCCGACGGGCCGGGTCCTCGACGCCGCGCACCTCGCGCGCGTCGTCGCCGCGGCCCGCGAGATCGGCGCGGTCGTCGCGAGCGACGAGTGCTACGCGGAGCTCGCGTGGACGGAGCCCTTCACGACGACCGGCGTCCCGAGCCTGCTCGACCCGGCGGTGTGCGGCGGCTCGCACGAGGGTCTGCTCGTCACCTACTCGCTCTCCAAGCAGTCGAGCATGGCGGGCTACCGCGCGGCGTTCGTCGCCGGGGACGCCGCGCTCGTCGCCGACCTGCTCGCGACGCGCAAGCACCTCGGCATGATCGTCCCCGCGCCGGTCCAGGCCGCGATGGTCGCGGCCCTGTCCGACGACGCGCACGTCGCCGCGCAGCGCGACGTGTACGCCCGCCGCCGCGAGGTGCTCGTCGCCGCGCTCACCGGCGCGGGCCTCGCGATCGACCACTCCGAGGCGGGCCTCTACCTGTGGTCGCGCCCCGCCCGAGAGGCCGGGGGCGGCTGCTGGCGGACGGTCTCCGCGCTCGCCGACCGCGGCGTCCTCGTCGGACCCGGGGCGTTCTACGGGACCGAGGGCGCGGGGCACGTGCGCGTCGCCCTCACCGCGACCGACGAGCGGGTCCACGAGGCCGCCGCTCGACTCTCCGGAGGCCTCCCGCTGGCGTGACCTGGATCACAGCGGGTGTGGTGTTCTCGTGACGGTTCCTGATTGGTCACGTGCGGGTGAGGCGGGGTACGGTCGACCGCGCGGCAACGGCGCGAGCAGCAGCAGGAAGGGAACCATGACCACCACTCAGCAGGCGAAGGTCCGCCTCCTCGTCGACGACCAGGCGCAGGACCTGCCCGTGGTCGCGGCGACCGAGGGCAACGACGGCATCGTCGTGTCCTCCTTGCTCAAGTCGACCGGCCTCGTGACCGTCGACCCCGGCTTCATGAACACCGCGTCGTGCGAGTCGAGCATCACGTACATCGACGGCGAGGCCGGCATCCTCCGGTACCGCGGGTACCCGATCGAGCAGCTCGCCGAGCGGTCGAGCTTCCTCGAGGTCGCGTACCTCCTCATCCACGGCGAGCTCCCCGACGCCGCGACCCTCGACGCGTTCGTCGAGCGCGTCAACCGCCACACGCTCGTGCACGAGGACTTCCGCACGTTCATGGGCACGTTCCCGCGCAACGCGCACCCCATGGCGGTGCTGTCGTCCGCGATCAACGCGTTGTCCACGTTCTACCCCGAGTCGCTCGACCCGTTCGACGACGAGACGGTCGAGCTCGCGACCGTCCTGCTCCTCGCGAAGTCGCGCACCATCACGTCGTACCTGCACCGCCGCCGCGTCGGCGAGCCGCTGCTCTACCCGGACTACTCGCGCGGCTACGTCGACGACTTCCTGCGCATGACGTTCGCGACGCCGTACCAGCAGTACGAGGCGGACCCGGTCGTGGTCGACGCGCTCGACAAGCTGCTCATCCTGCACGCCGACCACGAGCAGAACTGCTCCACGTCGACGGTCCGCGTCGTCGGGTCCTCGCACGCGAACCTCTACGCGTCCGTCGCGGCCGGGGTCAACGCTCTCTCGGGCCCGCTGCACGGCGGCGCGAACGAGTCGGTGCTCACCATGCTCGACAAGATCGCGGGCGCGGAGTACGACGTCGACACCTTCATGAAGAAGGTGAAGAACAAGGAGGACGGCGTCCGCCTCATGGGCTTCGGCCACCGGGTCTACAAGAACTACGACCCGCGCGCGGCGATCGTCAAGAAGTCGGCCGACGCCGTGCTCTCCACCCTCGGCAAGAAGGACCAGCTCCTCGACATCGCCATGGGCCTCGAGGAGATCGCGCTCAACGACGACTACTTCATCGAGCGCAAGCTCTACCCCAACGTGGACTTCTACACGGGCCTCATCTACAAGGCCATGGGCTTCTCGCCCGCCATGTTCACGCCGCTCTTCGCGCTGGGCCGCATGCCCGGCTGGATCGCGCAGTGGCGCGAGATGATGAAGGACCCGCAGACCAAGATCGGCCGCCCGCGCCAGGTCTACGTCGGCGAGACCGAGCGCGACTACGTCGCCGTCTCCGACCGCTGACGATCCCTCCTCCGGACGCCGCGCCCCTCACCTCCCGGTGAGCGGCGCGGCGTTCGCCGTCTGTCGCCCCCCGCGCCCGACGCAGTCCCGCGGCGGTCGGTCAGGACGCGTCGGGGACGGCGACGTGGACGCGCAGGGTGCCCGGGTCGAGCGGGGCGAGGTCGGCCGGGTCGGGGGTCGTCCACGTCGAGCCGTCGCGCGACCAGCGGCGGTCGCCCACCTCGACGGCGACGACGTTCGTGGCGTCGGCCGTCGCGACGGCCCACTGGGCGACGGCCCACGCCGAGCGCTCGACGCCGCCGTCCTCCGCGGCCGCGGGGAGCGCGGACGCGTCGACGGCGACCGTGCCCCCGGTCCCGCCGTCGAACGGTGCGACGCGGACCGCGTCGCCGAGGTCGCGCGCGGCGCGCTCCCGGAACGGCTCGGTCGGGTCGCCGTCCTCCGGTACCTCCGCCGTGGGCACCGCCGCGAGGTCGCACGTGAGCGACGCGGGCGACCAGCCGGTCAGCGCGGACGCCCACGCGCGCGAGCGGGGCTCGTGCTGCGCGTACGCGTCGGGGAACGCGGACCGCTGGACGGTCTGCGCGGCGACGGTGACCTCCATGCCCTCGTAGCCCTCGACCGTCTCGAGCGCGTCGTAGAACGTGTTGGTCGAGTAGACGGGGTCCATGATCTCCGCGACGGTGCCCCACCCCTGCGAGGGCCGCTGCTGGAACAGGCCCACGGAGTCGCGGTCGCCGTAGTCGATGTTGACGAGCCGCGACTCCTGCAGCGCGGTCGCGAGCCCGATGGTCGCGGGGGGGGGGGGGGGGAGGAGCCACACCGC
>NZ_JBYTEQ010000029.1:0-58223 GCF_058792115.1 Cellulosimicrobium sp. EB106-03-01-XG111 | reverse complement strand
GCGCCGGGTCGTGGCGGGGCTGGCGGGAGCCCGCGAGGAACGAGCGGGCGGATGGTAGACCCGGCGCTCACACCCCGGTTCCCGCCGGGCTCGAGCCCGGCGGGCCTCCCCGACTACGAGAGGCCCTCGGCCCAGTCGTAGCCCTCGAGGTACGGGTCGGGCTCGATCGGCTCGCCCGAGCTCCACTCGGTGTAGATGAGACCGTCGGGGCCGATCTTGCCGATGAGCGCGGTCTTGGCGACGTGGTGGTTGTCGCCGTCCACGGTGACGGAGCCCTCCGGCGCGTCGAAGGTCACGCCGTCGGCGGCCTCCTGGACGTCGGCGACGTCGAACGACTCGGCCTTCTCCACCATGCCCTTCCACAGGTAGAGCGACGTGTACGCGGCCTCCATCGGGTCCGACGTCACGCGGTCTTCGCCGTACTTCGCCTGGAACGCCTCGACGAACGTGGTGTTCTCCGGGCTGTCGATGGTCTGGTAGTAGTTCCAGGCGGTGAGCTGGCCCTCGACGTTCTCGATGCCGACGCCGCCGACCTCCTCCTCGGCGATCGACACCGACACGACGGGCATCGTGTCCGGGCCGAGCCCGGCGTTCTTGTACTCCTTGAAGAACGCGACGTTGGAGTCGCCGTTGAGCGTGTTGAACACGGCGTCGGCCCCGGCGGACTTCACCTTGTTGACGATCGTGGAGAAGTCGGTGTGGCCGAGGGGCGCGTACTCCTCGCCGAGGACCTCGATGTCGTGCGCCTCCGCGTAGGCGTTGATGATCTTGTTCGCCGTGCGGGGGAAGACGTAGTCGGAGCCGACGAGGAAGATCGACGTGACGCCCTGCTCCTCGAGGTAGTCGAGCGCGGGGACGATCTGCTGGTTGGTCGTCGCCCCGGTGTAGAAGATGTTGGGCGACGACTCGAGGCCCTCGTACTGGACGGGGTAGAACAGCAGCGAGTCCTGCGCCTCGAAGACGGGGAGCATCGCCTTGCGCGACGCGGAGGTCCAGCCGCCGAACACCGCGGCGACGCAGTCGCTCGTGATGAGCTTCTCGGCCTTCTCCGCGAAGACGGTGGGCTCGGACTGGCCGTCCTCCTGGACGATCTCGAGCTGCTTGCCGAGCACGCCGCCGTCGGCGTTGATCTCCTCGGCGGCGAGGGCGAGCGAGTCCGCGACGGTCTGCTCGGAGATCGCCATCGTGCCGGAGAGCGAGTTGAGGAAGCCGATCTTGACGGTGTCGCCGGAGGTGTCGACGCAGCTCTCGGCGGCGCTGGTCGTGGAGCCCCCGCCCTCGCCGGCCTCCGTCCTCGCGCCGCACGCGGTGAGCGTGAGCGCGAGCGCGACGAGGGCGGCGGCCGGGGCGAGACGGGTCGTGGCGCGGGAAGGTGTCACGAGGGTCCTTTCAGCGGGTTCTCACAGCGGGGTTCTCGGCGGGTGCCGACGGCTGCCGGGCGGGCGGCCGCTCCTCGCGGGCTCCGGGGACGGGTGCGTATACGGCCGTGCGCCCTGCGCGGTGCCCACGGTCGTCGACGCTAGTGACGGCGTGTTTCGGGCGTTCTGCCCGGGTTGTTAACGGGGCGTGTCAGGCAGTCACGATCCGGTCACGCCGGCCTGGGCCGCGCGACGGCCGGCGGCGCGCAGGCCCGCGCCCAGCACGCCGACGGTCAGCGCGACGACGAGCGCGAGGCCGACGAGCCCTGCGACGCCGACGAAGATCCCGCCGACCTCGCCGTAGTCCGCGAGGGGTGCGCCCGCGAACGCGTGGTCGCGCGCGGCGTCGGCGAACCCGACCGACTCGGCGGTCGCCTCGAGCCCGTCGGGCGTCGCTGCGGCGAACGACGACACGACGACGGCCGCGAGCAGCGCACCGGTGCCGAGGGCGAGGACGGCGCGCCGTACGGCTGCGACGGGGGCGGACGGCGCGAGCGCGGGAGCCCGGCGGGCCTCGACGGCCGCGACGCCCGGCGCGACGGCGAGCACGAGCCCGACGACGCCGGCCGTGATGAGCGCCTCGCCGAGCCCGACGAGGAGGTGCACGCCGAGCATCTGGCTGACGAGCTCGCCGACCGGGACCGGCACGGTCCCGCCGACGGCGAAGAGGCCCGCGAACACCGCGGCGGACACCGGGACGCTCACGAGCGCGCCGGCGCCGGCGGCGGCCGCGGCGCCCCGGCCGCGCGTCGCGCGGAGCACCCCGCGCGTCACCGCCCAGCCGACGAGCGTCCCGACGACGGCCATGAGGAGCACGTTCGTGCCCAGGGCGGTGAGCCCGCCGTCGGCGAACACGAGCGCCTGCACGAGCAGCACGGCGGTCACGGACAGGACGCCGAGCCACGGCCCGACGAGCGCCGCCGCGAGCGCCCCGCCCATGAGGTGCCCGCTCGTGCCGGCGGCGACGGGGTAGTTGAGCATCTGCACGGCGAAGACGAAACCGGTCGTCGCGGCCGTGAGCGCGACGCGTCGGGGGGTGAGGTCCTCGCGTGCTCGGTACGCGGCGTACCCGACGGCGGCGAGGGACACGACGGCGGTGGTCGCCGACGTGGGGTCGTCGAGGAAGTGGTCGGGGACGTGCATGTCAGGCTCCTGTCGTCAGCAGTGCGGTGCGGTGGTCGGGGAGGCCGGGGTCGGGGAGGCCGCGCGTGGCGCGCACGGCCGCCGCCCAGGCGGTGACGACGCCGTCGGTGCCGGCGTCGTGGGTGCTCGCCCCCAGGTGGCGGACGACGGCGCCCGGTCCGTCGAGGTCGAGCCGCAGGGGACCGGACGGGGCGGCGGCGTGCGCCGCGGGCGGCCGGGCGCCCAGGCACAGCACCGAGTCGACGACCCGGGCTTCGCCGAGGATCCCGGGCAGCGCCCGGTCGTCGTCGAGGTCGAGGTCCTCGACGAAGAGCTCGCGCGCCGCCCGGGGCGTGCCCCCTGCGGGTGATGACTCTCGCGGGGCCCTGGTCTCGTCGGTGGCTCGGGTGCGCGAGCGCAGGCGCCCACCCCGCTCGCCCGTCCGGCCGAGCACGAGCGTCTCGCGGAGCAGCGCGACGGCGCCCGTGCCGAGGCGCACGTCGGTGCGCCGGTCGACGTCGGCCCCGTCCGCGACGACGAAGGGCAGCGCGTCCCAGACGAGGAGGCCGTCGTCGTCCACCCGGACCGCGACGTCCCAGGACGCGGACCGGCCGCGCCCGGCGTACGCGACGGTGCCCGACACCTCGACGAGCTCGACCTCGACGCCGCGCCCGACGTGCACCTCGACCCGGACGCGGTCGCCGCCCAGGAGCAGCGCGCGCGTCGCGACGAGCGCGATGCGTACCGTCGTGGGGCTCGTGGACAGCACGCGCGGGCTCAGCGCGCCGGGGCGCAGGTCGCAGCGCACGCGGCCGCCCTCCCGGTACGCCCCGACGCGCGTCACGTCGTCCACGTGCAGCCCGTCGCCCGGGGTCAGCCGCGCCCGGGCGCGGTCGCCGGCTCGGCGGGTGCGGCGTCGTGGTCGTGGGCGGGCGCGTGGTCGTGCGCGGTGTCGCCCTCCCCGTGGGTGTGGAGGAAGCCGCCGCCGTCCTCGTCGGCGTGGAAGTGGGGCGCCATCGGGCCCGGGTCCTGCGGCACGTGCGCGCCGGCCCGGTGCGCCGCGAGGAGCGTCTGCACCCACGTCGTCAGCGTGTCGATCGACTCGCGGTCGAGGCGCGAGAGCGCGAGCACGGGGGCGCCGTCGCGCGCGGCCGTCGCGTCCAGGACCATGCGCGGGACGTCCACCCCCACGTACGGCGCGAGGTCGGTCTTGTTGACGACGAGCAGGTCCGCCCGGGCGATCCCCGGTCCGCCCTTGCGCGCGACGTCGCCGCCCCCGGCGACGTCGAGCACGAAGATCTGCGCGTCGACGAGCGCGGGCGAGAAGGTGGCGGTGAGGTTGTCGCCGCCGGACTCGACGAGCACGACGTCGAGCGGCGCGAAGTCCTCCTCGAGGTCCTCGACGGCGAGGAGGTTGGCGGTGACGTCGTCGCGGATCGCGGTGTGCGGGCACGCGCCGGTCTCGACCGCGCGGATGCGCTCGGGGTCGAGCACGCCCGCGGAGCGCAGGAACCGCGCGTCCTCGTCCGTGTAGATGTCGTTGGTGATGACCCCGAGCCGCAGCACCTCGGACAGCTCGCGGCACAGGAGCGCGATGAGCGAGCTCTTGCCCGTGCCGACGGGGCCGGCGACGCCGAGGCGCAGCGAGCGGTTCGTGGGGGTCGGGGCGGTGGGCAGGTTCTCAGGCACTGAACAGCCTCTCGGTGGTGCGGGCGTGGGTCTCGGCCCACTGCTCGACGAGCGGTGCGCCGTGCGCGGGGATCGCGCGGGGGTCGGTCAGGGGGGCGACGTCGTGGGCGAGCGCGTCGATCGCGGCCTGGGACGCGACGACCCAGCCCGTCGCGACGACCGGGTCGACGGGCTCGAGCTTGAGCGTGGCCGCGGCGACGGTCTGCACGTCCTCGTACCCGACGAGGCGCGCGACCTGCAGCGCGGACAGTCCCGCGCAGGCGGCCGTCACCCCCAGCACCAGGGGGCGCGGGGGCTGCGGCGCCCGGCGGCCCGACGGCGGTCGGTCGCCGGGACCGCCGCGTCCCTCGTCCGCGGGGCGCGCGGCGGCGACGAGAGGCGCCGCCGCGTCGAGCGCGGCGACCGCGGGGTGCCCCGCCCACAGGCGGCGCAGGAGCCGGAGGTAGCCTCGGCCGAGCCGCTGCGACGTCTCGCGGAGCGCGGGCGACGGCGTCCGCGCCGCCCACGCGACCCAGGTGTCGGCGAGGGCGACCGCGACGGGCGGGGGGCCGTCGTCGGGCGTGAGCGCCGCGTGCCGCGCGACGACGGCGGTCGCGGCCTCGGTGCGCGTGACGGTGGCCAGGCGGGCGCGCACGTAGTCGGGGACGCGCGCGGCGGGCATCCCGGCGCGCAGCGCGGGCTCGAGGCCCGCGGACTGCGTGTGGCCGCCGGTCGGCAGCCGCGCGTCGGCGAGCAGCGCGAGCATGAGCTCGGCACGCCCGTCGGCGTCGTGGCGGGGGAGGCCGGCCATGTCAGAACAGCGAGTAGAGCTGCGCGAGGGGCAGCCGGTCGGCGGGGGCGGGGACGACGAGCTCGCCGTCGACCTCGATCGCGAAGGACTCGGGGTCGATGTCGATCCGGGGCAGGTAGTCGTTGTTCCGCATCTGCGCCTTCCCGACGTCGCGCGTCCCGGCCACGGGAAGGAGCGTCCGGGCGAGGCCGAGCCGCTCCGCGAGGCCGTCGTCGAGCGCGGCGGGCGACACGAACGACACGGACACGTCGGCCCCGATCGCGTCGGCGAGCGCGGGCCGCATGAGCACGGGCTGCGGCGACGGGATGGACGCGTTGGGGTCGCCGAGCGCGCCCCACACGAGCGCGCCGCCCTTCATGACGACGCTCGGCCGCACGCCGAACAGCTTCGGCTCCCACAGCACCAGGTCGGCGAGCTTGCCGGGCTCGACGGACCCGACGTGCGCGTCGATCCCGTGCGCGACGGCCGGGTTGATCGTGTACTTCGCGACGTAGCGCCGGGCGCGCAGGTTGTCGGCCGGCAGGACGGGCCCGGGCGCCCCGCCCGGGTGCGGGCCGCGCCGCGCCTTCATGACGTGCGCCACCTGCCACGTCCGCGTCACGACCTCGCCGATGCGCCCCATGGCCTGCGCGTCGGACGACGTGATGGAGATGGCGCCGAGGTCGTGCAGCACGTCCTCCGCGGCGATCGTCGTCCCGCGGATGCGCGACTCGGCGAACGCGAGGTCCTCCGCCACCTGCGGGTTGAGGTGGTGGCACACCATCAGCATGTCCAGGTGCTCGGCGACGGTGTTCACCGTGTGCGGGAGGGTCGGGTTCGTCGAGCCGGGGACGACGTTCGGGTGGCTCGCGACGGTGAGGATGTCGGGCGCGTGCCCGCCGCCCGCGCCCTCCGCGTGGAACGCGTGGATCGAGCGGCCGCCGATCGCCCGGAGGGTCGACTCGACGAACCCCGCCTCGTTGAGCGAGTCGGAGTGGAGCGCGACCTGCAGGCCCCAGTCCTCGGCGGCCCGGAGCGCGGCGTCGATCGCCGCGGGCGTCGACCCCCAGTCCTCGTGCACCTTGTAGCCGCCCGCGCCGGCCATCGCCTGCTCGCGCAGACCCTCGGCGCTCACGGTGTTCCCCTTGCCGAGCAGCAGGACGTTCACGGGGAGCCGGTCGAGCGAGCGGTGGATCGCCTCCAGGTGCCAGGCGCCGGGCGTGACCGTCGTGGCCTTCGTGCCCTCGCTCGGACCGGTGCCGCCGCCCGCGACCGTCGTGATGCCCGTGGCGAGCGCCTCGACGACCTGCGACGGCGAGATGAGGTGCACGTGCGAGTCGATGCCGCCCGCGGTGAGTATCCTGCCCTCGCCGCTCACGACGTCCGTGCTCGGGCCGATGTGCAGGTCGGGGTGCACGCCGTCCGCGACGTCGGGGTTGCCCGCGCGGCCGAGCGCGACGATCCGCCCGTCGCGGATGCCGACGTCCGTCTTCACGACGCCCCACCAGTCGAGCACGACGGCGTTGGTGATCACCGTGTCGAGCGCGCCCTCGGCGCGGGTCGTCGTGCCCTGGGCCATCGACTCGCGGAGCGACTTCCCGCCGCCGAACACGACCTCCTCGCCCCCGAACGTGCGGTCCTCCTCGACCTCGATCCACAGGTCGGTGTCGCCGAGGCGCACCTGGTCGCCCGTCGTCGGGCCGTAGAGCGCGACGTAGCGCTCGCGGGAGATCGCGACCATGCGTCAGTCCTCCTCGGGTGCGGTGGGGTCCAGGGCGCCGCCGTCGGGCTTGCCGCGCTGGAGACCGGGGACGCGTCGTCGGCCGCGCAGCGCGACGGCCTGGACCTCGGCGGACGCGCCCGGCTCGAACCGTCGCGACGTGCCGGACGGCACGTCCAGCCGGAAGCCGTGCGCCGCCGCGCGGTCGAGGTCGAGCGCCGCGTTGGCGTCGGGCAGGTGGAGGTGCGAGCCGATCTGCACGGGCCGGTCGCCCGTGTTCGTCACGACGAGGGTCACGCGCTCGTCGTCCGAGCGGTCGGCGTTGAGGACGAGCGGTACGTCCGCCGCGCCCTCCCGGAGCCGGACCGCGCCCGGTCCCGAGGTGCTGATGCCTGCCATGCCTCGCCGTCCTCTCGTCGTGCGTCGCGTCGCCGGGGCCGGCTCAGGCGATGGGCTGGTGGATGGTGACGAGCTTGCGCCCGTCGGGGAACGTCGCCTCGACCTGGACGTCGGGCAGCATCTCCGCGACGCCCTCCATCACCTCGTCGCGGCCCAGCACGGCGCGCCCGGAGACCATGAGCTCTTCCACGGCGGCGCCCTCGCGGGCCCGCTCGATCACCCACGTCGTGAGGAGGGCGACCGTCTCCGGGTAGTTGAGCAGGACGCCGCGCTCGCGCCGGTCGCGGGCGACCATGCCCGCGACGGCGAGCAGCAGCTTCTCGGTGTCGGCGGGCGTCAGGTGCATGGCCGCGATCCTGTCGCGCCCGCGTTTCCGGCGTGTATACCCCGCGTTATCCGTTCGTGTACCCGCTGCGCGCGGGCCGTCGCCCGCCACGCCTCCGCCGTCGTGCGCCAGCTCCGGGCGAGCCGTTGACCCCTGCTCCACCGAGGGCTACTCTCTCCGCCCCCATTCGGAAAGTTCGGCCGAAATTTCGGGGCCGCGACACGAAGGAGTGCCTGATGGATGGATCGACCGACCGCGCGTGCGAGGGAACGCGACGCCGACGCAGGGCGACGGGACTCGTCGCGGGCGGGCTCGTCGGCGGGCTGGCGCTCGCGGCGGGCCTCGCCGTCCCGGCCGCGGCGGAGAGCGCCCCGCGCACGGCGAGCCTCCCGGCGAAGGCGACGCCCGCCGTCGGGCAGCCCGCCCTGACGGGCGCGCAGCGCGCGACGCTCGAGGCGTACCTGGAGGACACGTACACCTCGTTGGAGGCCATGACCGACGAGGAGACCGGCCTGCCCGCGGACAACATCGAGGGCGACCTCGACCCGGCGTCGAGCAGCGCGTACACGTCGCCGACGAACATCGGCGGCTGGCTGTGGTCCACCGTCGTGGCGCGCGACCTGGGCCTGGTCGACGAGGCCGAGGCGCGCGACCGCCTCGCGACGACGATCGACACGGTCGCGTCGCTCGACCGGCACGACGCGAGCGGGATGTTCTACAACTGGTACGACCCGGCGACGGGCGACCGGGTGGAGACGTGGCCGGACGACGGCAACCCGGTGCACCAGTTCCTCAGCTCGGTGGACAACGGCTGGCTGGCCGCGGGCCTGCGCGTCGTCGCGGAGGCGGAGCCGAGCCTCGCGGACGAGGCGCTGGCCGTCTACGACGACATGCACTTCGGCGCGTTCTACAACGCGGAGGCGCGGCCGGACCTCGGCGTCGGGCTGCTGCGCGGCGGGTTCTGGGACGAGGAGCCGCCCGGGTGCTCGGTCGCGGGGGACTACCTCGGCACGGGCACGGACGTGTACTACACGTGCCACAACTACGACACGACGGTCTCGGAGACGCGCATCGCGACCTACCTCGGCATCGCCGAGGGCGAGGTGCCGCCGGAGGCCTACTACGCGAGCCACCGGACGTTCCCGGACACGTGCGACTGGTCGTGGCAGGAGCAGAAGCCGATCGGCGAGACGCGCGAGCACCTCGGCGTCCCGGTCTTCGAGGGGGCGTACCGCTACCGCGACCTCGCGGTCGTGCCGGGCTGGGGCGGCTCGATGTTCGAGGCGCTCATGCCGGACATGCTCGTCCCCGAGGCCGAGTGGGGCCCGACGTCGTGGGGCGTCAACCACCCGCTCGTCGTCCGGGCGCACAAGGAGCACGGTCTCGACGAGGCCGGCTACGGGGCCTGGGGCTTCTCGCCCGCGAGCAACCCCTTCGGCGGCTACGCGGAGTACGGCGTCGACGCGATCGGCCTGCGCTCCGACGGCTACCTGTCCGACGGCGAGACCGACGTCGACCTCGGCTTCGAGGGCTGCCGCGAGGCGACGAACCCCGCGCCGGAGTTCGGTGACGGCGTCGTGACGCCGCACGCGTCGTTCCTCGGGCTCGCGTACGACACCGAGGGCGTGCTCGACAACCTGGCCCACCTCGCCGACGACCTCGGCGCGTACGGGCCGGGCGGGTTCTACGACTCCGTCGCGGTCCGCTCCGGCACGGTCGCCGAGCGCTACCTGTCGCTCGACCAGGCGATGATCGTCGCCGCGATCGGCAACGTCCTCGACGACTCGCGCCTCAAGGACTACTTCGTCGACGACCAGCTCGAGGACGCCCTGCGCCCGCTCATGGAGGCGGAGACGTTCTCGGCGGCGGCCGACCTCACGCCCGGCGTGGGTGCCGACGTCGAGGTCGAGGCGCGCTGCCTGGGGAACCGGGCGGCCGTCGCGGTGCGCGCCACCAGCACGTCCGACGGCCGCACGACCGTCGAGCTCGCCACCCCGTACGGGACGCGGTCGTACGACGACGTCGCCCCGCACCGCAGCACCTACCGGGCGTTCTCGGCGCGCACGGCGGAGATCCCGTCGGGCACCGCGACCGTGACGGTCACGTCCGACGACGGCGCGACCGTCCAGGAGCTGCCCTACCGCTACGCGGGCGTCTCCTGCGGCTGACCGCCCCGCACCGCGGCCGACCGCCGTGCCGCGCGCGTCAGGCGCGCGGTGCGGCGGTCGACGCGCGCACGACGAGGCTCGTCGCGAGCTCCGTGCGCAGGGTGCGGCCGCTCGCGCTGCGTGCCCGGTGCACGAGCGCGACGGCCGAGGCGCCCATCTCGACGAGCGGCTGGCGCACCGTGGTGAGCGGGGGGTCGGTCCAGGGCGCGACGGGCAGGTCGTCGAACCCGACGAGCGAGACGTCGTCCGGCACGGACCGTCCCGCCTCGCGGAGCGCCCGCAGCGCGCCGAGCGCGGTGTCGTCGCTGCACGCGAAGACCGCCGTCGGGGGGTCGTCGAGGGCGAGCAGCCGCTGCGTCTCCTCGTAGCCGGCGGCGACCCCGTAGGTGCTGAGGCGCACGAGGTCGTCGTCGACGGGCACGTCCGCCTGGATCAGCGCGGCGCGGTAGCCCGCGAGCCGGGCGAGCGCGTTGTCCTGCTCGGGGACGCCCGTGATCGTCGCGATCCGCCGGTGCCCCAGGGCGAGCAGGTGCGCCGTCGCCTCCAGCGCGCCCTGGAAGTTGGCCGCGCCGACGCTGAGCACGTCCTCGGGCGGACGGCGGCGCGGGTCGACGACGACGAGCGGCACCCCGGCCGCGGCGAGCGCGGCGCGCGCCTCGGCGTCGGGCACGGCGACGACGCTCACGAGACCGTCCGTGCCGCGCGCGAGCGCGTGCCGGACCCACGCGCCGCAGTCGTCGGGGTCCAGCTCGACGGACAGCACGACGTCGAGCCCGAGGCGCCGCGCCTCGGCGACCGCCCCGCGCACGACCGCCTCGGACCACGGCCCCTCGAAGTCGACGATGCGGACGTCGACCAGCCCGGTCCGCCGGGACGTGGGGGGCCGGATCTCGTAGCCGTGCCGGCGCAGCACGCCCGCGACGCGTTCGCGCGTCGCCGCCGAGACGTCCGGGCGCGCGTTGAGCACCTTCGACACCGTGGGGACGGAGACCCGGGCCTCGGCCGCGACCTGCGCCAGCGGGACGCGCCGGCGACCGGGGCGCGCGGCGGTCATCGGGACCCGTCGCGGCAGTCCTGAGGGGCGGTCCCCGTCGCGCGTGCCGCCGACAGCCAGCCCCGCGGGTCCTCGCTCGCGACGAGGTCGGTGCCGGACACGAGCCAGGTGGCCCCGGCGTCGAGCGCGCGGGGAGCGATCTCGCGCGTGACGCCGCCGTCCAGACCGACGTCGTGACCCGCGCCGACGACTTGCTGGACGGTGGTGAGCGCGTCGACCTGGAACGCCGAGCCGGCCTCGCCGGGCGTGATCGACATGACGAGGACGTCCGTCCCGGGCTCGACGGACGGCACCCCGGTACCGGGCGAGAGTGCGACCCCGGCGCGAGCGCCCCGGGCGCGGACCCGGTCGAGGGCGGCGCGCCAGCCGCGCGTCCCGGCGTGCACGACGACGAGCTCGCAGAAGTCGGTCCAGCGGTCGACCTCGCGGAGCGGCTCCTCGACCATGAGGTGCGCCTCGGCGGCGAGCCCGCTGCCGGCCGTCACGTCCGCCGCCTCCGCCGCGGTGAAACCTCCCGCCGCGGCGAAGCGCCCGTCCGTGTGGTCCCAGTGGACGGTGCGGAGCCCGGCGCGGGCCAGCCGGTCGGCCTCGGCGGCGACGCGGTCGCGCGGCGTCGACCAGAACGACGCCGCGACGCGGGTGCGGACCGCGCTCATCGCCCGGCACCGCGCGTGACGGGCGGGAGCTCGAGCAGGGCCTCGGCGCACCGCTGCTCGGTGACGAGCGCGGAGACGAGGCCGGACCGGGTCACCGCGTGCACGGCGGCCGCCTTCTCGTGCTCGGCGGCGACGGCGATCACCTGGGGCACCCGCGCGAGCTGGCGTGCGGAGATCGACAGGCACCGCTCGGCGAAGTCGGGCACGAGGTCGCCCTCGGCGGTGAGGAGGATGCCCGCGATCTCGGCGCGGACCCCGCGTGCCGTGAGGTCGTCCCGCTCGTCGCGCCCGAGGACCTCGCGGAGCTGGGAGATCGGCGGGTCCCACGAGCCGATCGCCACGACGGCGACGTCGACCCGGTCGAACAACGAGAGCGCGCGGGCGATGTCGGGCTGGCGGCGCAGCGTGGCGGCGGTGGCGGCGTCCTCGACGACCAGGGGCGCGAAGATCGCGTGGGCGTCCCCGCCGGAGCGCAGCGAGACGCGACGGATCACCTCGACGGGGGAGTCGGACAGGTCGGAGCCGACCGCACCGGTGAGCTGCACGACGGTGACCGGGGGCAGCGCGGTGAGACGCTCCGTCATCGCCGTGAGCGTGCGCCCCCACGCGAAGCCGAGGGTGTTCCCGGGGCGCAGGGACCGGGTGAGGAGCTCCGCGGCGGCGGCGCCGACGTCCTCGCGGAGCTCGGCGATCGTCTCCCGCCCCTGGACGACGAGGCACTCGTCCAGGCCGAGGTGCGTGCGCAGGCGTGCCGAGAGCGTGGGGTCGACGACGCCGGCGTCGTCGACGGTGATCGTCACGATCCCGGTGGCGAGGGCCTGCTCCAGCATGCGGGCGACCTTGAAGCGGGAGATCGCGAGCTCCTCCGCGATCTCGACCTTGGAGGCCGAGTCCACGTAGTAGCGGCGTGCCACGTGCGCGAGCTCGTGGCGTGAGAAGTCCGTCATGTCCCTCATTCTTGCTCATCTGAGCGTTCAGTTGCACACATGTTATCGATCCGTGATCGGGGCGTGTTGCCCGCCCGGCCCGCCGCTCCATAGTATCGCCATACGAGCAATCGCGTGCTCATATGAGCACCCGCAAGGAGGCGAGAAGTACATGTCGCGACGACGCGTCCCCGACGAGGTCGGGATCGCGGGGATCTTGATCCTCGTGGTGGTGGTGATGAGCCTGCTGTCCCCGAACTTCCGCACCGCCGGGAACTTCGAGGTGCTGCTCCTGAACGGTGCGGTGGTCGCGCTGCTCGCCCTGGGCCAGACCTTCGTGCTCCTCACCGGGGGCATCGACCTCTCGACGGGGTCCAACCTGGCCCTCACGGGCATGGCGGCCGCCCTGGGGATGCAGGCCGGCCTCCCGTGGTGGGCCGCCACCCTCCTCGCGCTCGCCGTCGGCGTCGTCGTGGGCCTGGTCAACGGCGTCTTCGTGCACTACCTCCGGCTCCCCCCGTTCATCGCGACGTTCTCGATGTTCGGCATCGCCGGCAGCATCCCGATGATCCTCACGGGGGCGGCGTCGGTCACGGTGCGGGACCCGATGTTCGCGTTCCTCGGCCGCGGCAGCGTCTTCGGGATCCCGACGCCGATCCTCGTGGTGGCGCTCGTCGCCGTCGTCTTCAGCGTCCTCCTGGCGCGCACGAGCACGGGCGTCCACATCTACGCGCTCGGCGGCAACAAGGAGACGGCGCGCCTGGCGGGCATCCACACCGGGCGCACGACGCTCTTCGTCTACGCGGTCTCCGGCCTGTGCGCCGCCCTCGCGGGCGTCGTGACGACCTCGCGCCTCATGGTCGGCTACCCGTCCGCGGGATCGGGCAACGAGCTGTTCTACTCGATCGCCGCCGCCGTGGTCGGCGGGGTGAGCCTGTTCGGCGGGGTCGGCTCGATCGGGGGCGCCCTGCTCGGCGCGGTCCTCATCGCGACCGTCTCGAACGGCATGAACGTCGTCGGCGTCGACAGCTTCTGGCAGCCCCTCGTCATCGGCGTGATCATCCTCGCCGGCGTCAGCCTCGACACCTACCGCCGCTCGCTCTCGACCACCGGAGGCAGGGGCAGGCTCCTGCTCCAGCTCCTCTCACCACGCCGCGCCTCGCGCGCCACGTCCTGACCCCACCGCTCGAAGGAGAGTTCCATGCGACGCACGACCATCCTCTCGGCCCTCGCCGTGACCGCCCTCGCCCTCACGGGCGCCTGCTCCGCCGTCGACACCGGCACGGGGACGGGGAGCACGGGCGGGAGCGGCTCGACCGACCAGGCCGAGACCACGCTGCCCGCGTCCTGCGACGGGGACGACCCGTACGTCGCGGTCAGCCTGCCGAACCTCACCAACCCGTACTACGTGGCGATGAAGAAGGGCTTCGAGGACGGCGGTGCCGCCAACGGGTTCGACGTCGAGGTCCAGGTCGCGAACGACGACGACGCCCAGCAGCTCGCCCAGGTCGAGGCCATGCTGCAGAAGGACCCCTGCGCCCTCGCGCTCAACCCCGTGAAGTCGGAGCCCGCCGCCGGGATCGTCAAGGCGGCGAACGACGCGGGCGTCCCGGTCTTCACGGTGAACGTCATCGTCGACGAGGACGCGCTGGCCGCCCAGGGGGCGACGATCGTCCAGTACCTCGGCGCGGACAACGAGGCGGGCGGCCGGGCCATGGGTGAGCAGGTCCTCGCGGACCTCGGCGCGGACGCCGCGCTCAGCATCGGCTTCATCACCGAGCCCGACGAGCGCCCGGTCGTCATCCGCGACGAGGGCTTCACCGACGCGGTGTCGGCCGACCCGAACGCGGAGGTCGTCGCCAAGGTCGACGGCAACGTCAAGCCTGACGACTCGCTGCGCGTCACGGGCGAGATGCTCCAGGGCAACCAGGACGTCAACGTCATCTGGGCCTCGACCGGACCGGCCGTGTACGGGGCGCTGCAGGCCCTGGGCAACCGCACCGACGTCGCGCTCTACGGGTTCTGCGCGTCCGAGGAGCCGCTCACCGAGGTGTACCGCGGCTGCGTCGCGCAGGAGCCGGAGAGCTACGGCACGCAGGTGACCGAGCAGATCCGCGCGTACGTCGACGGCGAGGACGTCGAGCCGGAGATCCTCCTGCCGCTCAAGGCGTTCACCGTCGGCGAGACCCCTGCGCCGGGGGAGGTCGGCTGACATGACCGACGTCACGACGTCGGTCCCGCGGGGCGCCGCCGGGGGCGGCGCCCTGCGGGCCAGCGGGATCGTCAAGAGCTTCTCGCACGTGCGGGTGCTCCAGGGCATCGACCTGACGCTCGCGGCGGGCACCGTGACCGGGCTCGTGGGTCACAACGGCGCCGGGAAGTCCACCCTGCTCCGCGTCCTCGCGGGGGCGCACCCCGCCGACGAGGGCACGGTGACCGTCGACGGCCAGGCGCTGCCCCAGGGCTCCCCGACCGCCGCGCTCGACGCGGGCATCTCGACCGTCTACCAGGAGCTCTCGCTCCTGCCGAACCTCACCGTCACGCAGAACGTGTTCCTCGGCCGCGAGCTGACGCGCGGGGGAGCGCTCGACCGGCGCGCCATGCGCGAGCAGTCCCGTGCGCTCGCGGACCGGTTCGGCCTCGCGGTGGACGTCGACCGCAAGCTCGGCGCCTACCCCGTCGCGACCCGCCAGCTCCTCGAGGTCGCGGTGGCCGTGGCGCGCGACGCGCGCTACCTGCTGCTCGACGAGCCGACGACGAGCCTCGAGGGCGGGCAGGTCGAGCGGTTCCTCGAGACCGTGCGCGACCTGGCCCGCACCGAGGGCCTGGGGATCCTGCTCGTCGACCACAAGCTCGACGAGCTGTACGCCGTCGCCGACCACGTCGTCGCGCTCGTCGACGGGGAGGTCCGCATCTCCGGCCCGGCTTCCACCGTCGACCGGCAGGCGGTCGTGCACGCGATCGCGGGGGACGAGGCCGTCGCCTCGTCGGGTGGCGTCACGGAGGCGGCGCAGCGCACCGACGTCGTCCCGCTGGACGCGGGCGCCCGGCCGTCGCTCGTCGTGCGGAACCTGCGCACGCCCGCGCTCGCCGACGTCAGCCTGGAGGCCTACCCGGGCCGCGTGCTGGGGGTCTACGGGCTCATCGGCGCCGGGCGCACCGAGCTGCTGCGCACGCTCGTCGGGCTGGACAAGGTCCTCGCCGGGAGCATCGAGCTCGACGGCGCGCCGTACCGTCCCGCGGCCCCCGCCGACGCCCAGCGTCGCGGCCTCGTCTACCTCACGGAGGAGCGCAAGGTCGACGGCATCGTCGGGGGGCTGGACGCGACGACCAACGTCGTGCTCCCCGTGCTCGACCGCTACCGCCGGCTCGGCCTGCTGGACAAGCGGCGCATGCGCCGCGAGGCGACGGCCCTCATGGACCGCATGCAGGTCCGCGGCGACCGCGAGGGCCCCGTCGAGCGCCTGTCCGGCGGCAACCAGCAGAAGGTTCTGCTCGCACGCGTCCTCGCGCAGGCTCCCCGCGTGCTGCTGCTCGACGAGCCCACGAAGGGCGTCGACATCGGCGTCAAGACCGAGATCCACCGGCTCCTGCGCTCGCTCGCGCACGACGACGACCTCACGGTCGTCGTGGTGTCCAGCGAGGAGGAGGAGATCCTCGAGCTCGCCGACGACGTCGTCACCCTCACGGAGGGCCGGTGCGACGGCGACGTCGTCGCGGCCGGCGCCCTGTCCTCCGTGGACCTGCGGCACGCGGCGTGGAGCGCCGCGTGACCGCACCGAACACCCCTGGACGAGGAGCACCCATGACCATCCCCGAGATCACGACGCGACGCCGGGCCGCCGTGCTGGAGACCGCCCGGGCCGTCGTCGCGCACGAGGCGCAGGGAGTCGCCGCGAGCGCGACGGACCTGGACGACGTGTTCCTGGACGTGGTCCAGCGGGTGTACGAGTGCACGGGCAAGGTCTTCGTCACCGGGGCGGGCACCTCCGGCGCGGTCGCGCGCCGCATGGCGCACCTGCTCTCGGTGTCCGGCACCCCGTCGGTGTTCATCTCGGGGGCGGACGCGCTCCACGGCACGATGGGCGCGATGGCGCCGGGCGACATCCTCGTCGCGATCTCGCGGGGCGGAGGGAGCGACGAGATCAACGACCTCGTCGTGCGCGCCAAGGAGCGCGGCGTCGACACCGTCGTGGCGGTCACGGCGGACGCCTCGTCGCGCCTCGCGCGCAACGCGGACGTCGTGGTCGAGCTGACGATGATCCCCGGGATCGACCCCGGCGAGGTCATCGCGATGGGCTCGACCCTCGTGACGGCGGCGTGGGGCGACGCGCTCGCCGTGGTCCTCATGCGGATGCGCGGGTACTCGTGGGCGAACGTCCTGCACTCGCACCCCTCCGGGGCGGTCGGCAAGATCGACGAGGCGCCCCAGGAGCTGCCTCCCCTCGAGCCCTACTGGAAGTAGACATGGACCTTGTCGCAGGGGTCGACTCGTCGACCCAGTCCTGCACCGTCGAGCTGCGTCGCCGGGACGACGGCGCGCTCGTGGGGACCGCCTCGGCCCCCCACCCGCGGACCGCGCCCCCGGTCAGCAGACAGGACCCGCGCGCGTGGTGGGCGGCGTTCCGCGCGGCGTTCTCCGGTGCCCTGCGCGACGCCGACGCCGACGCGCGGCAGGTGGTCGCGCTCGCCGTCGGCGCCCAGTGCCACGGTCTCGTGCTCCTGGGCCGGGACGGCGAGCCCCTGGCGACCGCCCCCCTGTGGAACGACACGACGGCGGGCCCGGAGGCGGCGCGGATCGCCCACGAGTACGGCCTCGAGCGGTGGATGCGAGACGTCGGCATGGCGCCGTCTTCGGCGCTGACGATCATGAAGCTCGCCCACGTGGCGACGACCGACCCGGCGCTCCTCGAGCGCGTCGCGCACGTCCTCGTGCCCCACGACTACCTCACGTACCGGCTCACCGGGGAGGCGGTCACCGACCGGTCCGACGCCGCCGGGACGGGCTACCTCGACGTCCACCGGGGCGAGTGGCGACCCGAGCTCCTCGACCGCTTCGTCTCGCCCGAGGTCGGCTGGGACGACGTGCTGCCGACCGTGCTCGGGCCCGACACCCCGGCCGGGACGGTGCGCCCGCACGTCGCGGCGGAGCTCGGGCTCGGGCCGGGCGTCGTGGTGGGCCCTGGCGGGGGAGACCAGCACCTCGCCGCCGTCGGGCTCGGGCTCGTCGAGGGCGACCTCGGCGTCTCGCTCGGGACCTCGGGCGTCGTCCTGAGCCCGCGCCGCACGTCCGTCGTCGACCCGCTCGGCACGGTCGACTCGGTGTGCGACGCGACCGGCGGGTACCTGCCCCTGGCCTGCACCCTCAACGCCGCCAAGGTCACCGACACGTTCGCGCGGCTCCTCGACGTCGACCACGCGACCCTCGAGCGTCTCGCCCTCGCGGCACCCGTCCGGGCGCAGCGCCCGACGCTCGTCGCCTACCTCGACGGCGAGCGCACCCCGCGGCGACCGGGCGCGACCGGCGTGCTCGGCGGCATCACCGGCGAGACGACCCGGGAGGACGTGGCGCTCGCCGCGTACGAGGGCGTCGTGGCGGGGCTCGTCGGAGCCGCCCGGGCGCTGGAGCGCGCGGGCGTCGACACGAGCGGCGAGGTCGTCGTCAACGGTGGCGGCGCGCGCTCGCTCGCGTACCGGCAGGTCCTCGCCGACGCGCTGGGCCGTCCCGTCGTCCGCCGCGCCGCCCCCGAGGCGACGGCGCGCGGGGCCTGCGTCCAGGCGGTGGCCGTGCTCGAGGGCGCGACCGTGGCGGCCACGGCCGAGCGGTGGCGTCCGTTCGCGCTCGACGCCGTCCCGCCGCGCACGGACCCCGCCACGATCGACGCCGCCCACTACGACCTGCTCGCCACGGTCGCGGACCGTCCTCGGCCGTCCGCGACCTGACCGCACCCCCAGGGAGAACGCATGCTGTACATCGACTCCGCCGACCGTGACCAGGTCGAGCGGCTGCTCGCGACCGGCCTCTTCGCCGGCGTCACCACGAACCCGACGATCCTGCGCCGCTCGGGCCTCACGGTCGACGACGTCCCCGCCGTGCACCGGTGGGCGCGTGCGGCGGGAGCCGGGACGGTGTTCCTCCAGGCCGTCGGGCCGGACGAGGCGGCGCTCGAGGCCCACGGGCGGCAGCTCGCCGACCTCGGCCCGGACGTCGTCGTGAAGCTGCCCGCGACGCGCGACGGGCTCGCCGTCTCCCGCCGGCTCACGCGCGAAGGGGTGCCCGTGCTCGTCACGGCGGTCTACCACGCCTCGCAGGCTCTCGTCGCGGACGCGGCGGGCGCGGGCTGGAT
Source organism: Cellulosimicrobium sp. EB106-03-01-XG111 (assembly GCF_058792115.1). NCBI lineage: Bacteria > Bacillati > Actinomycetota > Actinomycetes > Micrococcales > Promicromonosporaceae > Cellulosimicrobium > Cellulosimicrobium sp. EB106-03-01-XG111. Next base: position 39,630 of record NZ_JBYTEQ010000029.1, on the reverse strand, counting down.
CGCGCCCTACGTCGGGAGGATGGGCGACCTGGGGCTCGACGGGGTCGACCAGACGGCCGACCTCCACGCCGCGCTGCGCGCATCGGGGCAGGGCTGCCGGGTGCTCGCCGCGAGCCTGCGCGACACGACCCAGGTCGCGGCGCTCGCGGCCCGCGGGATCGAGGACTTCACGCTGTCCACCGCGCTCTGCGCGGCGCTCCTGGAGAACGCGGACACGGTCGCCGCCGCGGCGCAGTTCGAGACGGACGCCCGCGCGGCGGGATGACCCCGACCCGGGCGGACGCACGACGCGGGGCAGGGACGTCGTCCCTGCCCCGCGTCGTGACGTGCGAGGGGTGCGGCGCGGTCGTGACCGCGGCGCGTCAGTCGTCGAGCGAGACGGTCCCGCGGGCGACGCCGCCGAGCCAGCCGAGGCTGGGCTTGGGCGTGCGCTCGAAGGTCTCCGGGTCCCACGCGACGAGCCCGAACGTCGGGGCGAACGAGCCCCACTCGTAGTTGTCGAGCAGCGACCAGTGCAGGTAGCCGAGCAGCGGGAGGCCCGCCTCCATCTCGGCGTGCAGCGCGCGCAGGGCGTCACGCGTGTAGTCGATGCGCCGCGCGTCGTCCGCCGTCGCGATGCCGTTCTCGGAGACGAGGACCGGCAGGCCGGTGATCTCGTGCCCGAGGCGCGCGGCCTCCGCGATGGCGGCCGGGTAGTACTCCCACCCGGTGAGCGTCTTCTCCGAGTCCTCCGGGGCGGGCAGCGGCCCGTCCACGGTGATGCGCGTGCGCGTGTAGGCCTGGACGGCGACGAAGTCGTCGCCGCGCGAGGCCTCGAGGAAGACGGTCTCGCGCGGGTAGGCGTACTCGCGCAGGACCTCCTCGGCGCCCGGGTCGGCGAAGAACTGCTGCGGCGCGACGGGCCACCCGACGGGCACCCCGACGGTCCGCACGAGCTCCACGGCCCGCCGGTGCGCGGCGATGAGGTGCTCCGTCGCGACCGGGTCGGGCGCGTGCATGGTGCCGGCCTGGAGCTGCTCGGCGCCCTTGCCGGCCGTGATCATCATCGCGAGGATGTTCGGCTCGTTGATGGTGAACACGTGCGACGCGCGGTCGAGCAGCGGCAGCACGTGCTCGACGTACCGCGCGAACCGGTCGACGGACCGCGGGTCGGTCCAGCCGCCGTCCTCCGCGAACCAGCGCGGCGACGTGAAGTGGTGCAGCGTGACGAGCGGCGTGACCCCGTGCTCGAGGCAGCAGTCGATCATGCGGCGGTAGTGGTCGACCTCGGCCCGCGAGAAGCGGCCCTCGGCCGGCTCGATGCGCGCCCACTCGATCGAGAACCGGTACGAGGTGAGCCCGGACTCGGCCAGGAGCCGGACGTCCTCGGCGTACCGGTGGTAGGAGTCGGCGGCGTCGCCCGACGGCTCGGCGAGGGTCGAGGCCGGGTCGACCTCGCGCGCCCACCAGTCGCTGTTGACGTTGTTGCCCTCGATCTGGTGGGCCGCCGTGGAGGCGCCCCAGACGAAGGACTCGGGGAAGGTGATCGACACAGGGTCTCCTCGTCGGTCGCCGGTCACTTGATGCCGGTCATGGCGATGCCCTGCACGAAGTAGCGCTGCAGGAACAGGAACAGGATGAGGATCGGCGTCACGACGAGCACGGACCCGGCCATGAGCAGGCCGTAGTAGGTGCCGTTCGAGCCGACCGAGTACAGCGAGAGCGCGACGGGGAGGGTGTACATGTTCTCCGTCTGCGCCACGACCAGGGGCCACAGGAAGTTGTTCCACGACCCGAGGAACGTGAGGATGCTCAGCGTCGCGAGCGGCGGCCCGCACTGGGGGAGCACGATCCGGAAGAAGACCCGGAACTCGCCCGCGCCGTCGATCCGTGCGGCCTCGATGAGCGCGTCCGGGATGCCGAGCATGAACTGCCGCATGAGGAACACGCCGAGCGGGCCCGCGAGGAACGGCAGGATGAGCGCCGGGTAGGTGTTGACGAGCCCCATGTTGGACACGAGCACGAACATCGGCACGAGCGTGACGACGCCCGGGACCATGAGCGTGAGCATGACGAGCGCGAACAGCACCTTCTTGCCGGGGAACTGCATCTTCGCGAGGGCGTAGCCGACCATCGAGCAGAAGATGATGTTGCCGAGCACCACGGCGACGGCGACGACGATCGAGTTGGTGAAGTACTGCCCGTAGTTGAGCTGGGACAGCCACCGCTCGTAGTTGTCGAGCGTCGGGTTCTCGGGCCACCAGGTGATGGGCCGCTGCAGGAGCTCGCCCTGCGTCTTGAAGCTGCCGAGCGCCATCCAGATGAACGGCATGAGCGTCAGGAGCAGCCCGACGACGAGCGCGGTGTACGTGGCGCCGCGCGACCAGCGGACCGGGCGTCGCGGCCGACGGCGCGGCGCGCCCTGGGGGGCCGACGTCGCGGAGGGGGTCCGCGAGGACGTGACGGTCATGTCAATCCTCCTTCGACCGCAGCAGGCGGAACTGGACGGCGGCGAGGGCGGCGATCAGCGCGAAGAGCACGTACGCGGCTGCGGAGGCGAACGCGTAGTTGCCGTACCCGAACTGGTTGTAGACGTAGTAGCTGATGGTCAGCGTCGAGTTGACCGGGCCGCCCTTGGTCATGACGAAGGGCTCCTCGAACACCTGGAGGAAGCCGACCGACAGCAGCACCGCGCCGAGCAGCAGCGTCGGGCGCATGAGCGGGACCGTGATGGAGCGGAAGCGCCGCCACGAGCCGGCGCCGTCGACCTCGGCCGCCTCGTAGACGTCGCGCGGGATCGCCTGGAGCCCGGCCAGGAAGATGATCATGAGCGTGCCCATGTTGCGCCACGCGGCCATGAGGATGATCGACGGCATCGCCCACGTGCTGTCGTTGAGCCAGTCGGGACCGTCGATCCCGACCCAGCCGAGCACGGTGTTGACGAGGCCCGAGTCCTGGAGGATGAACCGCCAGACGACCGCCACGGCGACGATCGACGTCACGACGGGCGTGTAGAAGCCGACGCGGAAGACGCTCCGGAACTTCTCGATGCCCGAGTTGAGCGCGACGGCCAGGGCGAGGCCGAGCACCATCGTCAGCGGGATGCCGACGAGGACGAAGTAGAAGGTGTTGACCAGCGCCTTGCGGAACAGCTCGTCCTGGAAGACGCCGGTGAAGTTCTCGATCCCGACGAAGTTCACCGCGAACGGGGTCTTGATGTCACGGATCGTGAGGTCCGAGAACGACATCCCGAACGACGCGAGCAGCGGCCCCAGCATGAAGACCGTGAAGACCGCGACGAACGGGAGCGCGAACAGCCAGGCGACGAGCGCTTGCCGTCGCCGGTGGACGGCGCCGGCCGTACGCCGGCGCCGTCCCTCGGTGGTGGTGGTCATGACTGACGGGCCCTGTTACCAGCCGAGCCCGAGCGTGTCGGCCTTGGCCTGGATGGCCTTGGCCGCGTCCTCGGAGGTCACCTGACCGTTGGCGACCTTCTCGGCCTCGGTCTCGATGGTGGCCGAGAGCTCGTCCCAGCTCGGGACGGTCGGCGGGGCGATCGTGTTCTCGAGCTGCTCCTGGAGCACCTGCGTGCGGGGGTTCGAGGTGAGCGCCTCGTAGTCCCACGCGCTGTTCAGCGCCGGCAGGTCGCTCGTCGCGTCGAACCACGCCTGCTGCGTCTCGGGCTCGGAGAGCCAGCGGATGAGCTTCCAGGCGCCGTCGGCGTTCTTGGCCTCGGCGAAGACGCCGAGGTGCGCGCCGCCGATGTAGGAGTCGTTGTTGGCGGAGCCGGCGGGCACGGGCACGGTGGCCACGTTCTGCTCGACCCAGTCGTCGCCCTGGAGGTCGGCGAGCACGTTGACCATCCACGGCCCGGAGATGAACGCCGGGTCGGAGCCGTCGACGAACGCGCTGTTCTGCGAGTCGCCGTAGCCGGACAGCGGCGACAGGCCCTCGGTGAAGAAGGACGCGTAGTAGTCGAGCGCGTCGACCATGGCCTGGTTGTCGAGGTCGAACCCGTCGCCGGCCTCGTTGAGGACGGAGCCGCCGGCCTGCGAGTAGAACGGCAGGATGACCTGCGTCGAGTCCTCGGCGTCGCCCATCGGGAGCTGGAGGCCGTAGGTCGAGCCGTTGGCCTTCATGGCCTCCGCGAACGCGGTGAGCTCCTCCCAGCTGGTGGGAGCCTCGACGCCCGCGGCCTGGGCGAGGTCGGAGCGGTAGTACAGGACGCGCGTCTCGACGTACCACGGCACGCCGTACGCGACGCCGTCGGCGACGGTCGAGGCGGCGGCGCCCTCGACGAAGTCGGCGTTGTCGACGAGGCCCTCGGGGACGGGGGCGAGGCCGCCGGTCGCGACCATCGTCGGCATGAAGGACGAGCCGATCATGATCGCGTCGGGCACGGTGCCCGCGGCCACGGCGGTCTGGAACTTCGTCATGACGTCGGCCCACGGGATCGTGGTGACCTCGACGTTCGCGTCGGGGTTCTCCTCCGTGAAGCCCTGGACGAAGTCGGGCAGCTTCTCGCCCTCCTCACCCATCGCCCAGATCGTGATGTCACCCTCCGCGGGCGCGTCGTCCACCGTCGTGGTGGAGCCGGCGCTGGTCTCACCACCCGTGGAGTCGTCGTCCGCGCGACCGCACGCGGTCAGGGCCAGGAGTCCGACGACGCCGATGGCGACCGCCTTGCGTCCGAGCTTCATGAGCAATCCTCCTCATCGAGCAGTCGGCTCGTCCGTGTGAGCCGCTGTGGAAACTACCTTAGCGTGCGCTCGGTTAGTATTTTCAACCGGGGCGTCCAGGCCGTACCGTTGGCGCCGACAGACCTGCCGAAGGAGACGGTGATGAACGAGAGCGACCCCGCAGGTGGCGGCGCCACGACGGGGACGGCCGGGGGCTTGGGGACGACGACCGCGACGGGCGCTCGCGGCACGACGGCGGCCGGCCTCCCCGACCGCCGCATCGTCCGCGGCGAGCAGCGCCGCCGCGAGATCCTCCGCACGGCGGTAGAGGTGTTCGGCGAGCAGGGCTTCCGCGGCAGCTCGCTGCGCGAGATCGCGGCCCGCGTCGGGATCTCCGAGGCCGGGCTGCTGCACCACTTCGGCAGCAAGGCCGGCCTCCTCACGGCGACCCTGGAGGAGCGCGACCGGCGCGACCGGGTGCGCCGCGGCGAGGACGAGGCCGCCGGCGCCGACCTGCTGACGACCATCCGCGACCAGGTGCGGCGCAACGCCGAGACGCCCGGCCTCGTGTCGCTCCACGTGGTGGTCGCGGCCGAGGCGACGGACGCGACCCACCCCGCGCACGACGTCGTCCGCGACCGCTACCGCGCGCTGCGTCACCAGGACGACACCCGCTTCCAGGACGCCGTCGCCCGGGGCGAGCTGCGCCCCGAGGTCGACCCGGCCGCGATCGGCCAGCTCTTCTCCGCCGTCATGGACGGCCTGCAGCTCCAGTGGCTGCTCGACCCCGACAACGTCGACATGGTCGCCCTCTTCGACCAGTTCCTCGCGCTGCTGCGCCCCGACGGCACGTCGCCCGCAGCACCCGAGCCCCGCACCACCGAGCAGGAGACCGCGTGACCCTCACCGCGACCGAGACCCCCGCCCGCGCCACGCTCACCTCGGGCGGCCTGACCGTCGAGCTCACCGGCGGCGGCGACGTGCGCGCCGTCAGCACGGACGGCCTGCTCGTGAACCAGTACCTGCCGGGCGAGCACGACCGCATGCCCGGCGGGATCCTGCTGCGCGCCACGCGCCCGGACGGCACGGTCGAGGTCGCGCGCCTCACCGGCTCGGCCCCCGCCGTGACGGCGGTCGAGGTCGGCGCCGACCGCGTCGTGTGGTCGGGCGCGGCGCTCGGGCTCGCCACGCGCGTCGCGCTCACGCTCGACGGGCGCGCGCTCGTCTGGCGCGTCGACCTCACGGCCGGCCCCGCGACGGACGACGGCACGCGCTACGACGTCGTGCACGCGCAGGACCTGGCGCTCGCGCCGCCCGCCGCGGCGCTGTCGAGCGAGCCGTACGTGTGCCAGTACCTGCTGCACCGCGCGCTCGAGCACCCCGACGCCGGGACCGTGCTCGTCAGCCGGCAGACCATGTCCGCGCAGCCGCGCCTCCCGCTCGCGGTCGCGTTCCTCGTCGAGGGCGCCGTCGCGCACCTCACGGACTCGCTCCAGGTCTTCACCGCGCGCTCGCGCCGCGACGGGCTGCCGCACGGCCTCCTCGGTCCGGTGCGGCCGGGCGTCCTCCAGTACGAGTACGCGATGCCGACGCTCGTCTCGCGCCCGCTCGACCTCGCGGCCGGGACCGCGGTCGTGCACGCCGTGACCGTGGTCGACGCCGACGCGCCCGGGCCGCTCGCGGCCCACCTCGACGAGGTGTCCGGCTGGGCCGCCGCCGCGGTCGCCGCCGCGGCCGCCGACCGCCCGACCGCGCCCTTCACGCCGACCGCCTCCGCGCTGCGCGACGCCCCGCTCCTCGCGGGCGACGAGCTCGACGAGGCCGGGCTGCTCGCCGCCGTGGGCCTGGGAGCCGACGACGTGCTCCTGCCCGAGCGCGACGCCGACGGCACGCTCCTGTCGTTCTTCACCGCGACGGGGACGCACGTCGTCGACGCGCGCAAGGACACCGTGACCGAGCGCTCGCACGGGCACGTGCTCAAGGCGGGCGACGACGTGCTGCCCACCGACGACGTCCTGTCCACGACCGCGTTCGCGCCCGGCGTCTTCGCGTCGCACGTCGTGCTCGGCAACACCACGGCGAACCGCCTCGCGACCGTGCACCGCCACCACCTCAACCTGCTGCGCAGCAGCGGCCTGCGCGTGCTCGTCGACGACGGGCGCGGGCCCCGGCTCCTCGGCCTGCCGTCCGCGCTCGTGCTCGACGTTGGCGGCGTCCGCTGGCTCTACGAGACGCCGCTCGGGCGGGTCGACGTGCGGACGGTCGCGCACGACCGCGAGAACCGCATCGACGTCTCCGTGCGCTGCGAGCGACCGCTGCACGTGACCGCGACCCTCGAGCTCGAGGACGAGGCGGGCGGCTGGCTCGCCGAGCACGTCCCCGCGGCCCCGGGCGACGCCGTCGTGGTGCGGCCCGTGCCGGGCGGCGACGTCGACGCGCACTACCCGGACCTGCGGTACGCCCTGGCGTCGTCCGCGCGGCTCGCCGTGGAGGAGACCGGCTCGCAGACCCGCTCGGGGACCGGCGCCGAGGGCGCCGCGACTCGCCGCCTCACGAGCACGACCGGCACCGGGTCGCTCACGCTCGCGCTCACCGGCTCGCTGCGCGGGACCGACGCCGCGCTCGGGCTCCTCGCGGGCGCGCACGACCCCCTGGCCGACGTCGACGCGACCCTCGCGCGCCACGTCGAGACCGTCCGCGGCGTGATGCGCGGGCTGCGGTTCGCGCCGCACGCGACGGTCGAGACGCAGGAGCTCGACCTCCTCGTGCCCTGGTACGTGCACGACGCGCTGATCCATCTCCTCGTGCCGCACGGCCTGGAGCAGTACTCGGGCGCGGCCTGGGGCACGCGCGACGTGTGCCAGGGCCCGTTCGAGCTCGCGCTCGCGGGCGGGCGCCACGACGTCGCGCGCGAGATCGTGCTGCGCGTCCTGGCCCACCAGCACACGTGGGGCGAGTTCCCGCAGTGGTTCATGTTCGACGCCTACGCGGAGCGGTACAACGACTCCTCGCACGGCGACGTCGTCGTGTGGCCGCTGTTCGCGCTCGCCCAGTACCTCGAGGCGAGCGGCGACCTCGCCGTGCTCGACGAGGTCGTCCCGTTCTGGGACCACGAGCAGCGCCGCCCGGCCGCCTCGGGGCCCGACGCCGCGGCGACCGTCCGCGACCACGTGACGCGCCTGCTCGACCACCTCGACCGCGACCGCCTGCCCGGCACCGCGCTGCCGGCCTACGGCGAGGGCGACTGGGACGACACGCTGCAGCCCGCCGACCCGCGGATGCGCACCGACCTGGCGTCGACCTGGACCTCCGCGCTGCTCGTGCAGGCCGCGGAGCTGCTCGCCCGCACGACCGCCGGCCGCGACGACCTCGCCGCGCTCTCCGGGCGCGCGGGCACGCTCGCGGCGGAGGTCCGCGCGGACCTGCGCGAGCGCGCCCTCGTGGACGGCGTCCTCGCCGGGTACGTGCGCCACGGCGCCGACGGCGACGAGCTCGTCATCCACCCGTCGGACACCGTCTCCGGGATGCGGTACCGCCTCATCCCCATGACGCAGTCGATCATCGCGGGCATCCTCACGCCCGAGGAGGCCGCGGACCACGAGCGGCTCGTGCTGGAGCACCTGCACTTCCCCGACGGCGTGCGGCTCATGGACCACCCGGCCGCGTTCGACGAGGGCGTGCCGCACACGTTCCTGCGCGCCGAGCAGGCCGCGAACGTCGGCCGCGAGATCGGGCTCATGTACGTCCACGCGCACATCCGCTACGTCGAGGCGCTCGCGGCCCTGGGCCGCGGTCGCGCGCTCGACGAGCTGCTGCGCATCAGCCCGGTCGACCTCGGCCGGCGCCTCGCGCACGCCGCCCCGCGCCAGCGCAACGCCTACTTCTCGTCGAGCGACGCGGACTTCCCCGACCGCGAGAGCTTCGCGCGCGACTTCGACGGGCTCCGCGACGGCAGCGTCGGGGTGCGCGGCGGGTGGCGCGTGTACTCCAGCGGCCCGGGCATCTACCTGCGCCAGCTCGTCCAGGGCGTCCTCGGGCTGACCGAGCGCGGCGGCGAGATCGTCGTCGACCCGGTGCTGCCCGCGGCGGCGGACGGGCTCGCCGTCGACCTGGACCTCGGCGGTCGCACGCGCCGGGTGGTCTACCGCGTCGCGGCGACCGCGGACGGCGTGCAGGTGCGCGCCGGGAGCGGCCCGGACGCGCTCGCGCCCGTCCCGGCGACCCCGCGCGCCGGGGACTACCGGCAGCGCGGCGTCGTCGTCGCGACGCGCGACCTCGGGGACGCCCCGCACGTCGAGGTCACGGTGCCCGCGGGGTCCTGACCCCGGCGGCCGGTCCCGCCGGTCAGGTGCAGTCGACGCCCGCGTAGGGCGTCTCGACGACCACGGGTCCGTCGGCGCCGGGGACCGTGAGCGTCACGGTGCCCGCGTCGACGGCCGCCGTGCGGGCGCTGAACGACCGGTACGCGTTGCGTCCCGGCGGCACGGCGTCGAACGTGCGCTCGCCGGCCGGCGTGCCGAGCGTGAGGTCGACCGGGTCGCTCCCGACGTTCTCGGCGCGGACGGCGACGTGCGCCGTCCCGCCGAGGCACCGCGCGTCCGCCTCGACGTGGACGGGCGGCAGCTCGCGGACCCGTACCTCGCGGAACGACACGACGTCCGGCGCGGAGCCGTGCGCCTGCAGGCCGACGTACCCGACGAGCCCGCGCGAGCTCGAGTCCGGGTCGAGCGGGCGGTCGGGGAACGGCACGCCCGGCAGGTTCTCGTACTCGTTGATCACGACGCCGTCGCGGATCACGGTGTAGTGCTGCCCGACGACACGCACCTCCAGCTCGTTCCACGTGCCCTTCGCGGTGGGGCGGGCCTCGTCGAGGCCGAGGTCGGCGAAGCCGTAGACCGAGCCCGTCTTGCGGGGGTCGTTCGAGCCGCCCTCGGGGGAGTCGTTGACCTGGATCTCGTGGCCGCAGTTCACCGCGATCCACGACAGGTTGCCCGTCTCGTTGCCGTTGAACGTCGTGGGGCAGCCCTCGACGGGCCCGGACAGGTCGGGGAACCGCACCTGGATCCCGCTGTTCGCGCGCGCGTCGCCGGGGGCGTCGTCGCGGAACTCGACCACCATCGAGAAGTCGCCGTACTGCCGCACCGGGTACCAGAGGGTCCCGAACCCGCCGCCCGCACCGGCGCGGCTGCGCACCGTGCCGTCGTCGAGCCGGTCGAACCCGCCGTCGCCCGCGTACTCCCACGCGTCGAACGACTCCTGCGTGCCGTCGAGGATCACCTCGTAGCCGTCGTCGGCGGGTGCCGCGGCGGGCACGACCGCTGCGGCGGGCGCCGCGAGCGCGATCGCCGCGGCGAGGGCGGTCGCCCCCGCGACCCGGGCGCGGCGCCCCCGGCTGCGGGCCGGGCGGGCGGAGGTACGGGTGGTGCTCGTCATCGGAACTCCCTCGTTCGACGCGGTCCCGTCCACCCTCGCACGGTCCGCGCGGGCTCTCAACGGCACCCGGGCCGGTGCGAGAATCGACGCGTGGCCGGAGCCGAGGAGCGAGTGCTGGAGTCCGCGCGGGTCGCGTCCCGGCTGCGGGACGAGATCCTCGACGGCGTGCGCGAGCCCGGCTCGCGCCTCGTCGAGCGCGACCTCGCCGCCGGGTTCGGCGTGAGCCGCATCCCCGTGCGCGACGCGCTCAAGGTCCTGGAGGGGGAGGGGCTCGTCGCGCTGCGGCCGCACACGTGGGCCGTCGTGCGGGCGTTCACCGACGCCGACCTCGCCGACCTGGACGAGGTCCGCACCGTGCTCGAGCCGCTCGCGTTCCGCCTCGCCGCCGAGCGCCACGAGCCCGCGGGCCTGGAGCGCCTGCGCGCGGCGCTCGACCGCGAGCAGGAAGGTGCGCGCGCGGCCGACCCGGTGGGGTCGCGCCGCTCGGCCGCCGACTTCCACGAGATCGTCACGGCGCTCGCGGGCAACCGGCTGCTCGACGACATGATGCAGGGCATCCGCAGCCGGATGCGCTGGGCGCTGTCGCAGCACGACGACCTCGCCGACGTCACCGACGAGCACGTGGCGCTGTTCGACGCGGTCCGCGCCCGGGACGGAGACCGGGCCGCGGAGCTCGCCACGGCGCACGTCGAGAGCAGCCGACGACGGCGGGCCGCCCTCGCGGCGCGGCGCGCGGCGTCCCGGGTCTGACCCTCGGGCGGCCTCTCGCGGGCCTCTCGCTGGTCTCTCGTCGGTACGGTCCGTGGCCCCGGGGCGTCGCGCGTCAGGCCGGCCCGGACGTCCCGTCGCCGACCGGTCGACCCGGGATCTGGACCGCCTTGTCCCACGAGCCGACCAGGCGGCCGTCGGTGGTCTCCAGGCGGAACGGCGCGAGCGGGAGGTTGCCGGCCCGGCGCCGGGCCCGGAGCACGTCGAGCGCGTCCTCGTCCGTCTCGGCGCCGAACGGCTCGCCCCGCCGCGCGCCCGTGGCGGTCACGACGTGATAGCTCGTCATCCGGTCGTCGTCGTGGTGCACCTCGTCGGCGAGCGCGGCGACCTCCTGGGCGATCTCGAGGCTCGGCAGCGCGCCCCACGTGCGGCCGGGGCCGTCGAGGGTCCAGGTGCCGGTGTCGTCGCGCCGGACGACGTACTCGCGCGAGGCGCTGCGGGCACGCCAGGTCCGGTGGTCGACGGCGGTCCAGGTGAGCAGGTTCATGTGCGGTGAGGTGGGTCGGACGACGGTCGGTCTCTCGTCGGTCGAGCAGTTCCCCCCTGCCGCGTCCGGCGACCCACCGGCAGCGTACGCGTACCGATCGCGCGCGCGTGTCCACCCTGAGGAGGAGATCGGGCGGCGGGTACGGCGCCCGGGGTAGGCCGCGCGAGGGACCCCCGTCGCGCGACCGGACCGGGACGCTGCCATCATCGACCGGGTCAGCACGGCGCCGCCGAGCCGCTCGGCGCGGGCCGGCACGCGAGCGCGAGGGGCGTGGGGCATGACCGCTGAGGGCACGGCGCAGGGGACGGCGTCCGGCACCACGAAGGTCACCGTGCTCACGCTCACGGCGATGGTCGTGGGGTCCATGGTCGGGGCGGGCGTCTTCTCGCTCCCGCGTCGCTTCGCGCAGGAGACCGGGGTCGCGGGCGCGCTCGTGGCGTGGGTCGTCGCGGGCGCGGGCATGTTCACGCTCGCGCTCGTCTTCCAGCGGCTCGCGGTGCGCAAGCCGGGGCTCGACGCCGGGGTCTACGCGTACGCGAAGGCGGGCTTCGGGGAGTTCACCGGCTTCTACGCCGCCGCCGGGTACTGGGCGAGCGCGTGCGTGGGCAACGTGACGTACTGGGTGCTCATCATGTCGACGCTCGGGGCGTGGGTGCCCGCCCTGGGCGCGGGCGATACGGTGCTCGCGCTCGTGCTCTCGTCGGTCGGGCTGTGGCTCTTCTTCGCGCTCGTGCGGCAGGGGATCCGGGAGGCGACGGCGATCAACCGGATCGTCACGATCGCCAAGCTCGTGCCCATCCTCGTGTTCGTCCTGCTCGCCGCCCTCGCGTTCGACCCCGCGGTCTTCGCGGACAACCTCCACGGCGCCTCGTACACCGGGTCGCTGTTCGACCAGGTGCGCGACACGATGCTCGTCACCGTGTTCGTCTTCCTCGGGGTCGAGGGCGCGAGCGTCTACTCGCGGCACGCGCGCCGCCGCGAGGACGTGGGCCGGGCGACGATCCTCGGGTTCACGAGCGTGCTCGCGATCTTCGCGTCGGTGACGATCGTGTCCTACGGGATCCTGCCGATGGCCGAGATCGCGGAGCTGCGCCAGCCGTCGATGGCGGGCGTGCTGGAGGCCGCGGTCGGGCCGTGGGGGAGCGTCTTCGTGGGCGTCGGGCTGATCGTCTCCGTCCTGGGCGCCTACCTCGCGTGGACCCTCATGGCCGCGGAGGTCCTGTTCGTCGCGGCGAAGGACCGCGACATGCCGCGGTTCCTCACCCGCACGCGCCGCGAGGACGTGCCGGTGAACGCGCTGCTGCTCAGCACGGCGCTCTCGCAGGTGGTGCTCGTCGTCACCTACTTCTCGGACGACGCGTTCGACTTCGCGCTCGACCTCACCGCCTCGATGACCCTCATCCCGTTCCTGCTGGCCGCGCTGTACGCGCTGCGGCTGCGGCTCACGCGCGAGACGTACGACGGCGCCCCCGCCCGCACCCTCACGGGCGATCTCGTGGTGGCGGTCCTCGCGTCGGCGTACACCGCCTTCCTGCTCTTCGCGGCCGGGCTCGACCTCGCGCTGCTCGCGTTCGTCTTCTACGCGCCCGTCACCGTCCTCTTCGTCATGACGCGCCGCGAGCAGGGGCGGCGGGCGTTCGGGCCCGCGGAGCTCGCGCTGCTCGGCGTCGTCGTGGCGCTGGCGGTGCTCGCCGTCGTCGGCCTCGCGGCGGGGTGGGTGTCGCTGTGAGAGCACCGGACCGTACCGACCGCACCACCGAGAGGGAGCACCCATGAGCGTCGCGTCCGCCGTCCCGTCCACCGTCCCGCCCGCGCAGCACGGCGTCCACTCGGAGGTGGGGCGCCTGCGCAAGGTCCTCGTGTGCGCGCCGGGCCTCGCGCACGAGCGGCTGACCCCGACGAACTCCGACGACCTCCTCTTCGACGACGTCATGTGGGTGGAGGCCGCCCAGCGCGACCACCTCGACTTCGTCAACAAGCTGACGAACCGGGGCGTCGAGGTCGTCGAGCTGCACGACCTCCTCGCGCAGACGCTCGCGATCCCCGAGGCGCGGGCGTGGGTGCTCGACCGCAGGGTCGTGCCGAACCAGGTGGGCCTGGGACTCGTCGAGGGCACGCGCGCCTACCTCGACTCCCTCAGCGAGCGCGAGCTCGCGCGGTTCCTCGTGGGCGGCCTGGCGACGACCGACCTGCCCGACGACTACCGCACCGGCTACGTGAACCTCGCGCGCGAGTCGACGGGCGGGTTCGAGTACCTGCTCCCGCCGCTGCCCAACACGCTGTACACGCGGGACACGACGTGCTGGGTCTACGGCGGCCTGACGCTCAACCCGCTGTACTGGCCGGCGCGCCAGGAGGAGACGCTCCTCATGAAGGCGGTCTACACGTTCCACCCCGAGTACCGGGAGTCGACGGTGTGGTGGGGCGACCCGGAGCAGGACTGGGGGCAGGCCACGCTGGAGGGCGGCGACGTCATGCCGGTGGGCAACGGCGCCGTGCTCGTCGGGATGAGCGAGCGCACGTCGCGGCAGGCGATCTCGCAGCTCGCGAAGGCGCTGTTCGACGCGGGCGCGGCGGAGCAGGTGGTCGTCGCGGGCATGCCGCGGCTGCGCGCGGCCATGCACCTCGACACCGTGTTCACGTTCGCGGACCGCGACCTCGTGACGGTGCACCCGGCGATCGTCGACGGCATCCACACGTTCACGCTGCGGCCGTCGGACCGTTCGCCGGGCGTCGAGATCACCGACGAGGGCGACACGCCCTTCGTCGACGTGGTGGCGCGCGCCCTGGACCTCCCCGCGCTGCGCGTCGTGGAGACGGCGGGCGACGCGTACGCGTCCGAGCGGCAGCAGTGGGACTCGGGGAACAACGCCGTCGCCGTCGAGCCGGGCGTCGTCGTCACCTACGACCGCAACACCCTGACCAACGCGGCGCTGCGGCGCGCGGGCGTGGAGGTCGTGACGATCGTCGGTGCGGAGCTCGGGCGCGGCCGGGGCGGTGGGCACTGCATGACGTGCCCCCTCGCGCGCGACCCCCTCGACTGAGACGCCGCTCGGCGGACCACCGGCGCGGCGCGGCTCCCGGGATACCCTGCACGGGCCGCCCACGACGAGAGGACCCGCCCGATGTCCGACCCCACCGAGCCGTACGAGCCGGTCGACGACCAGACCGTCATGCGGCCGCCGCGGCGGTACGGGGACGACGGCGCCGCGACCCCGGGCGGGACACCGCCCCCGCCGCCTCCGCCCGCTCCCGGGCAGCCTCACGCCCAGGTCCCGTACGGCACCGACCCGTACGGGCAGCGCGGGGCGCCGCCCGCGCCGCAGGGGTACCGCGGCCCGGACCCGCACGCGACGCTCCCGCCGACGGACACGGGCGCGACCTGGCCCCCCGCGGAGACCGGGGCGACGTGGCCGCCCGCCGCGACGTCGTCGGGCCACACCGCACCCCCGCCGCCCGGGCACACCGCGCCCCTGCCGCCCGGGGCGTACGCGGGCGCGCCCTACGGCGCCCCGACCCACGGCACCCCGCCCCACGCCCCCTACGGCACGCCGTCCGCGCCGTACGGGGCGCCGTCGGGCCCGGGCTACGGCGCGCCCGACGACGCGACGGTCGTCCCGACGGCGACCGCGCCGCCGTCGGACCCGTACGGCTTCTCCCCGTACGCGACGCCGCCGGGCCGCGGGCGTCGCCCGTGGCTCGTGCCGGTGCTCGCCGGCGTGGGCGCGTTCGTGCTCGTCGCGGGCGCCCTCGGCGTGTGGCTCGGGCTGCGCGACGACGCCGCGCCCGACCCCGGGCCGACCACGGCCGAGCAGGCGCCCGCGACGTCGGACGCGCCGACGGAGCCGGAGCCGGAGGAGACCGAGGACCCGGCGGACACCGACGTCACGGACGACGAGCCGTGGCTCGCGCAGGAGTACCGCGCGGGCGCGGAGATGGACCCCGAGAAGGGCCCCGGGCTCGCGCCCCTGTCGTGGGAGTACTTCTCCGACAACGACTACCTCGTCAACGGCGACCGCATCGCCCTCGTCGCTCGGCGCGACTTCGCGTGCGACGACGTGCCCGCGATCCCCGCGATCCAGGCCCTCGCAGGCTCGTGCCAGGCCGGGTTCGAGGCGCGCGTCGTGTCCGACGACGGCCCGACCGTCGCGCTCGACGTCGTCGTGCTGGACGTCGGCTCGAAGGAGGAGGCCGAGCGCGCCGCCGCGGCGTTCAACGACGCGCCCGAGGGCGACCCCCTGGCCGACACCACCGGCCCGGCCCACCCGACCCTCGCCGCGGCGGTCCCGCAGCCCGGGTTCCAGGGCTCGTACGCGATCCTCGACGACGGGGACGCGCCGTCGGTGATGCTGAGCACGGGCACCGTCGTGATCATGTACCGGCTCGGGATCGACGACGGCCTGGAGCGCGACCAGGTGCTCCCGGTCGCGCAGGCCGTCGGGTTCGTGATCACCGACCACGAGCTGGCGAAGTCCTTCGACGAGAAGAAGTTCGCGAAGCCCAAGGCCGGCTGAGCGGACGGTCCCGGCGCTGGCTACGCTGGGAGCGGCGATGGATCCCGCCGGGGCGCAGCCGCCCGAACCGCCACCAGGGCTGATGGTTCCTGACTCGTCGCACGTCGGCGGGCAGGA
Source organism: Cellulosimicrobium sp. EB106-03-01-XG111 (assembly GCF_058792115.1). Classification (NCBI taxonomy): domain Bacteria; kingdom Bacillati; phylum Actinomycetota; class Actinomycetes; order Micrococcales; family Promicromonosporaceae; genus Cellulosimicrobium; species Cellulosimicrobium sp. EB106-03-01-XG111. The sequence goes on along the minus strand of NZ_JBYTEQ010000029.1, from coordinate 23,653 downwards.
CGCTGCCCGCGGGAGGAGGCCCCATGAGAGCACGGCCGCACGCGGGGCCGGTGCCCCAGCCCGCGCTCGACCGGATGGTCCCGTTCGCGGGGCACGCCGTGGTGGTGGGCGTCGTCCCGGGCGGTGACCCGCTCGTCGTCCGCACGGCGGCGGCCTGGGCGGACGCCGCCGGGTCCCGGCTCGTCGCGGCGTACGCGGACGCGTCGCGCGCCGTGGTCGAGGAGCACCCGGACGGGTCCGTGACGCACGCGTCCCTCGACCCGGACTCCGCCGACGACGCCTGGCAGGACACCGCCGAGCGCCTGCGCGCCGAGGTCGACGCGGAGCTCGCGGGAGCACGCGTGCCGTGGGAGCTGCGCTACCTCGCGGGGCGCCCCGACCGCGCGCTGACCCACCTCGCGCGCGCCGTCGACGCGGCGGTCATCGTCGTCGGGTCGCGCGCGCCGGGCTCGCTCGCCCACGTGCGCGAGCTCGTCGAGGGGTCGGTCGCGGTGCACCTGGCCCACCACCAGCACCGTCCCGTGCTCACGGTCCCGCTCGCCGTCGTGGACTGGAAGGAGATCCGCACCCCGTGGGAGAGGTGACGCGCCGGACCCCGTTGCTCGCGCTCGCGGGCCTCGTCGCGGCCGGGGGAGCGGTCGGCACGACGGCGCGCGCGCTGCTCGAGCACGCGTTCGCGCCCCGGCCGGGCGCGTGGCCGTGGACGACGTTCTGGATCAACGTCGTCGGCTCGTTCGTGCTCGGCGCGCTGCTCGAGACGCTGCTGCGCGCGGGCCCGGACTCGGGCCGGCGCCGGGCCGTCCGGCTGGGGTGCGGCACGGGCGTGCTCGGGGGCTTCACGACGTACTCGACGTTCGTCGTCGAGGTCGAGCGCCTCGCGAGCGGCGGGCACGTCGCGCTCGGCGCGGCCTACGCGCTGGGGAGCGTCGCGCTCGGGGTCGCGGCGGCGGTGAGCGGTGTCGCGCTGGCGGCCGCGGCCCGACGGCGGCGCGTCGCCCGGGGCGGTGGTCCGCGGTGACGGGGCTCCCCGACCTGCTGCTCGTCGCCGTCGCGGGCGGTCTCGGCGCGGCGGCCCGGTTCCTCCTCGACACGGTCGTCGCGCGGCACAACCGCTGGTCGACGCCGCTCGGCACGCTCACGGTCAACGTGACGGCGTGCTTCCTGCTGGGGCTCCTCACGGGCTGGGGGGCGACGCACCCGGGCCAGGGGGACGTCGTGGCGGTGCTCGGCGTCGGGTTCCTCGGCGGGTACTCCACGTTCTCGACCGCGTCCGTCGAGGGGGCGCGGCTCCTCCTCGCGGGTCGCGGCGCGGTCGCGCTCCTGCACGCGCTGGGGATGCTGCTCGTGTGCCTCGCGGCCGCCGTGGCGGGGATCGCGCTCGCGGGCGAGTGACGCGGCGCCCGTCTCGGTGCAACCCGGGGGTTGCGCTCGAGGAGGCGCTGTGCAACTGTGGAGTTGCACAGCGAGACCTTCCCCACGGAGAGGACGCACCATGACCACCACCAACGAGCCGGCCGTCGTCGACACGGCGTCGTACACCGTCTCCCGGACCGTGACGATCGACGCCCCGGCCGCCCGCGTCTGGGCGGCGCTCACCCAGGAGGACCTCATCAGCCGCTGGTTCGGGCAGCGCACCTCCCTGCCCGACCTGCGCGTCGGCGGCGAGGGCGTGTTCAGCTGGCCCGACGTCCCCGACGTCCAGGTGCGGATCGAGGAGTACGACCCCACGACGACGTTCGCCTTCCGGTGGGGGACCCCGGTCGGGCAGCCCCTGGACGAGACGACGTCGACCGTCGCGCGCTTCACGCTCGAGCCCCAGGGCCCGACGACCGTCCTCCGCGTGGTCGAGACCGGGTTCGAGCGGACCGCCGACCCGGAGGACCTGCTCGAGAGCCACCGGCAGGGGTGGACGAGCGAGCTCGACGAGCTCGTCGAGCTGCTCGAGGGCGCACTCGCGGCCGAGGGCGGGCACGCGTGAGCGCAGCGGCGACGGAGCTCGCCCCCGTGTTCTCCGCGCTCGCGGACGACACCCGGTGGCGGATCCTCCAGGAGCTCGGCAGCGCGGACCTCTCGGCGTCCGCGCTCGCCGAGCGGCTCCCCGTGAGCCGGCAGGCCATCGCGAAGCACCTCGCCGTGCTCGCGGAGGTCGGGCTCGTCGAGTCGGTGCGCGTCGGGCGCGAGGTCCGGCACCGGGCCGTCGGGACCCGGCTCGGCGAGACCGCGCGCGCTCTCGAGGCCATCGGGGCGGCGTGGGACCGCCGGCTCGCGGCGATCAAGCGGATCGCGGAGTCGTAGCGGTCGTCGGTCAGGAGCCGGGAGCGGGGACGGGGTGCGCCGCGAGCGCCGCCGCGACGGCGTGCAGGTTGTGCGCCATGAGGCGCCCCGTCTCGCGCGCCCACTCGTGGCCGTGTCCGGTCTGGACGTAGTCCGGCCCGGGGCCCGGGCCCTGGTTCCAGTAGGTCCACGCCTGGCCCGGGATCGTGTAGCCGATGTCCGCGAGGGCGCCGCTCACCTCCGAGATGACGTGGTGCGCGCCGTCCTCGTTGCCCGTGACCACGACCCCCGCGACCCGGTTGTAGGCGACCGGGATCCCGTCGGGCCCCTCCTCGGAGATCATCGCGTCCATGCGCTCGAGCATGCGCTGCGCGAGCGACGACGGGCGCCCGAGCCACGTGGGCGTGAGGACCACGAGGATCTCCGCCGCGAGCAGCCGCTCGTGCACGCGCGGCCACTCGTCGCCCTCGCCCACGTCGGTGACGACGCCGGGCGGCACGGCGATGTCGACGAGGCGGACGTGCTCGACCTCCACCCCGCGGTCCTGGAGCGCCTCGGCGACCACGCGCCCGAGCGCCTCGGTGTTGGACGGCTCCGGGGAGCTCTTGAGCGTGCAGCTGACGAACAGCGCCTTCATGGGGTCCTCCCGTGGCGCCGGGCGGTCGTGCCGCCCGGGACGGCCGGCGGCGGCTGGCTCCACCGTCCCGTCCAGCGTCACGGGGCCGCGCGTCGCTCGCAACGCGCGGCGTCGTCAGGGGAGGGCGGCGTCCTGGCGCCGGTAGCCCTGCGCGAGCCGGACCTCGCCCTGCCCGACGGCGGCGACGTCGTCCCACGGCACGAGGAACGTGCCGCGGTGCCGGCGCCGCACGAGCTGCGGCACCGGCCACGGGGCCGTGACGCCCGTGCGCTCGTACCCGAGGAACGACGTCCCGGTCCGCGGGCTCACGAGGATCCCGACGACCCGCGCGCGCCCGACGCGGCTGCGCCGTCGCACCTGCTCGCTCAGCGCCCGGTCCTCGGGGTGCGCGTCGTCGGGGTCGGCCCCGCCCGCGGGCGGGCCGTCGTCGGGCAGCGTGTCGAGCGCGAGGCGCACGTCGACGAGGAACCCGAGGTCCTCGCCGTCGGGCCCGAGGACGCGCGCGTCGAGCAGGTCGCCGAGGATCACGACCCCTCCTCGGGGTCGTGCCGGCCGCCAGGGATCCGGCCGACCACGTGCTCGCGCAGCCAGTCCTCGGTCCAGTGCAGGTCGAGCGAGTCCGCGCGGACGGTGAGCTCGAGCGCCGTGCCCACGTGCCCGACGTCGGACCACGGCACCCGCTCCCAGCGCGACGCGGGCGGGCGGCCGCCGAGGAGGCGCGTCACGAGCACCGGGCCGGTGAGGACCGCGCCGACCTCCGCCGGCTCGCCGGGCACCGCGTCCCGCGGGCCGTCGTCCGGCCCGGGGCCGTCCTGCCCGGTGTCGTCCGCGCCGGGCGCGGCGACGAGCTCCAGGTCGTCGACGGTCGTGACCGGCTCGCCGTCGACGTCGAGCACCTGGCGGCTCAGCAGGTGCAGGCGCGCGTCCACGAGGCGCACCCCGGTCGGCACGGAGTCGTCGCGGTTCATGACCCTGCTCCCGTCGCGATCATCAGGGGGACCGCCGCCACCGCCGCGACGACGACGATCACCAGGTAGACCATGCCGAGCGCGTTGGTCACGCGCCCGTTGACGTGCTCGCCCATGTACTCCGGGTCGTTGGCCACGAGGAGGATCGGCACGTAGGTGAGGGGCAGCGCGACCGCGGAGAACACGACGGACATCTCGGTGACCGCCACCGGGTCGACGCTGGTCATGAGGATCGCGACGGCGAGCAGCAGCGCGACGACCATCGTCAGGTGGAAGCGCGCGGCGCGCGCCGGGCGGCGGAACTTCCCCCACGACCAGCCGAGGTACTGCGCGAGCGTGTACCCGCTGGACAGCGCGGTCTCGAGCGCGGCGCCGAACGTCGCCGCGACGATCCCGACGATCACCACGGCGAGCAGGAGCGTCCCCCCGGCCTCGGCGACGGGCAGCACGATCTGCGACAGCGACGACACCTCGATGCCCGCGGGCAGCAGCACGACGGCCGCGCACGCGGCGATCGCCACCGACAGGAGCCCGCCGAGCGGGAACCCGACGAGCACGTTGACCCGGTTCTGCGCGAGGTCCTTCGCGGTCCAGCCCTCCTCGACGGCGCCGGAGGAGAAGAAGAACACCTCGTACGGCGTCATCGCGGCGCCGAAGAGCGCGACGGCGTAGTACCAGTACGTCGCGACGTGCTCCGTCTCCGGGGGCGACGGCGGCACCGCCTGGCGCAGCAGCTCGCCCCAGTCCGGCCCCAGCAGGAACAGCGCGACCCCGAACCCGACGAGCAGCAGCCCGAGCAGGCCGGCGACGTTCTCCATGACCTGGAACTTCACGCGCCACAGCACGAGCCAGACGGCGAGCGCAGCGACCGGCATCCACAGGCGCGGCTCGACGCTGCTCGCGAGGTGCAGCGCGAGCGCGATGCCGCCGATCTCCGCGGTGAGCGTGAGGAGGTTGATCGCGAACGACGCCGCGAGGTTCGCGCCCGCCGCCCGGGGGCCGAGGCGCTCGCGGATGATCTCGAACGTCGCGCGACCGCTCACCGCCGCGACGCGGCCCGACATCGACGCGAACAGGCAGATCCCGACGACGCCCACGACCACGACCCACACGAGCGACAGCCCGAACCGCGACCCCACGACGGCGTTCGTGACGAGGTCGCCGATGTCGACGAACCCGCCGATCGCCGTGAGGATGCCGAGCGCGACACCGAGCAGCTGCTTCACGCGCCACCCGCCAGGGTGAGCACCGTGTCGAGGTCGTCGGCCGCGCGCGCGAGGTCGGCCTCGAGCTCGGACGCCGTGAGCGGCACCGCCCCGGCGGCCGACAGGTCGCCGCCCGCCTCGCGCGCGACCCACGCGCGCGCGGTGACGACCTCGGCCGTCGCGTCGGCGACGGCCGCGAGCCCCGCGTCGCGCTGCGCGGAGGAGACATCGTCGGGCGGGACGAGCGTGGTCAGGGCGGTCGTGGACTCCTCGAGGACCCGGACCTGGTCGAGCACGGCGGCATCCGCGACGGGCGTCGTCACACGATCGGCGTCGAGCAGCCGCACGGTGAGCCGCGTCGTCTCGACCGCGGACCCCGCCTGGGCGACCGCGTCGGCGACGGCGGCGGTCGCCTGGCCCGGCTCCTGGCGGCTCGCGGTGCAGCCCGCCGTCGTGCCGAGCACGAGCCCGAGCAGCAGCCCGAGCGCGGCCCCGGACCGGGTGATGCGCGCACGACGTCCCACGTCAGCGATGGTGCCGCCGCTCGGGGAGGCCCGCACCCCGGCGGCCTCGGGTGGGACCACGGCCCGGGCGTCACTCTCCGGCGAGGCCCGCCTCGTGGGCGAGGATCGCGGTCTGCGTGCGGTTCGTGGTGCCGAGCTTGGTCATCGCGTGCGCGAGGTACGCCTTGACCGTCGACTCCGCGAGGAAGAGGCGGCGCCCGATCTCGGCGTTGGACAGCCCGCCCGCGACCGCCGCGACGACCGCGCGCTCCTGCGGCGCCAGACCCCCGACGCGGCGTCGGGCGTCGGCGCGGCGCGCCGTCCCGTCGCCGCCCGCGGCGGCGAGCAGGTGCCGGGCGACCGCGGGGGAGAGGATCGAGTCGCCCGCGACCGCCGCGCGGATGCCGTGGTGCAGCTCCTCCGGCGTCGAGTCCTTGAGCAGGTAGCCCGCCGCCCCGGCCCGCAGCGCCGGCAGGACGTACTCGTCCGCGAGGAAGCTCGTCAGGACGACGACGGCGGTCCGCGGCCGCTCCCGGTGGATCGCGACGAGCGCGTCGAGCCCGTCCATGACGGGCATCTGCATGTCGAGGAGCAGGGCGTCCGGGTCGAGCTCCCGGACGAGCTCGACCGCGCGGGCGCCGTCGCCGCCCTCGCCGACCACGTCGAGGTCCGGGGCGGTGTCGACGAGCCGCACGATCCCGGTGCGCAGGAGCGCCTCGTCGTCGACGACGACCACGCGGATCATGAGGTCCTCCTCGGCAGGGTGGCGCGGAGGCGGTAGCCGCCCGCGGGCGTGGGGCCGGCCTCCAGCGTGCCGCCCAGGAGGTCGACGCGCTCGCGGAGCCCCGCGAGGCCGAAACCCCCGGTCGTCAGCCCGGTCGGGGGACGGTCGGGCGCGTCGTTGTCCACGGTGACCGCGACGCCGTCCGGCACGGGCGTCACCGACACGACCGTGCGCGCCCCGGGTGCGTGCCGGACGGCGTTCGTCAGCCCTTCGCCGACGACGCGCGCGACCGTCCGGTCGACGAGGTCGGGCGGCGACGACGGCCCCACCTCGACGTGCGTCTCGACCGGCTGGCCCGCCGAGCGGGCCTCGGCGACGAGGGCCTCGACCTGCTCGTCGTCCGGCGCCGGGGGCGCGGTGGCGGTGGTCGGGCCTGCCGCGGTGAGCGCACCCAGCACCTGCCGCATCTCCGCGAGGGCGGCCCGGCCACTGGCCCCGATCTCGTCCGCGACCCGGCGGACGTCGTCGTCGTGCGTGGTGGTCGCGAGCACCTCCGCCTCCACGACGGCGTAGCTCACGCGGTGCGAGACGACGTCGTGCAGCTCGCGCGCGAGCCGGGCGCGCTCGGCGGCGCGGGCGGCCTCGGCGCCGCGCTCCGCGTCCCGGCGGTCGGTGTCGGCGCGGTACCGCTCGGCGCGTCCCGCGACGTACGCGGCGAGCAGCGTGAGCGTCCCGACCCACAGGGCCGTCGGCCCCGACGCCTCCGCCGTCACGCGCCACGCCGGCAGCGTCGCCGCGGCGACGCCGAGCACGACGGCGCCGCTCGCCCGCGCCGAGGGGACCTCGGCGCCCACCGTGTAGAGGGCGGCGACGGTCGCGAGCGCGGGCGAGACGAAAGAGAGCGCGACGCACACCGCGACGACGGCGAGCGGACTGCGCCTCCGGAGCAGGAGCGCGGCGGCCGCGGCGGTCTGCGCGGCGAGCTCCGCGCCCTCCGGCGCCCAGCCGATCCCGGAGCGGGCCCGCAGCGCGACGAGGAGCGCCCCGGCGACCGCGCTGGACGCCGCGACGAGGACGTCGGCCCGCGAGACCTGGACCCTCACGCCGCTCAGGCTAGCCACCGGGCGCCGTCCCGGCCCGGCGGCACGATCGCACGGAGTCGACTTTCGGGGGTAGCGGTCCCCACCGTTCGGGCGTGCCGGAGGGACCCCCGCGGGGCGGAACGTGGAGTCATCGGGAAACACCCGCCACGAGGACAGAGGAGCTCCACCATGAAGGTTCTTCGCACCGCCACCACGACCGCCGTCTCCGCCGCGCTCCTGCTGGGCGCCCCGCTCGCCGCGTTCGCGGACGACGGCGAGGCGTCGGCGCCCGAGGCACCCGCCCCCGAGGCCCCCGCCGAGGAGGCGCCGGCAGCGGCGGAGGTCCCGGCCTCGTCCGAGGCTCCCGCCACGACCGAGGCACCTGCGGCGTCCGAGGCACCTGCCGCGCCGGCAGCCGACGCCCCGGCGGCCGAGGCGCCCGCGCCGGTCGACCCGGTCGTCGCGCCGGCGCCCGAGGCGCCCGCTGCCGAGACCGCTCCCGTGGCCGAGGAGCCCGCCCCCGCCGCCGACCCGGTGGCCGAGCCTGCCGTCGAAGAGGGCGTCGCCGCGCCCGAGGACGCCGCGGCGTCCGACGAGACCGCGACGGCCGACGAGATCGTCCCGGCCGACGACACCACGACGGCCGACGCGACCCCGATGCTCCGTGCGACGGTCGCGGCCGGTCTCCTCGGCGCGACGCAGGCCGCGTACCCCGACGCGGAGTACCAGCCGCACTGGCACGACGGCTACTACCAGGGCTTCCCGTGTGACTACTGGTACTTCAACGAGCCGGCCGAGGGCGGGTCGGGCAAGGACTGGTCGGGGTGGTACGGCCAGCCGCAGCTGCACATCCTCCACCACACGCTCGAGGACGACGACGGCACCCTGCACATGGTCTACGACCGCGACATCGCGGGGTACTGGTACCACGCGTGGTCCGGCGACGAGTCCGTCACCCCGGACGCCGAGGGCATCCACTGGGAGAACACGTCCGCGCAGCAGACGATCCTCGTGAACGGCTACAAGGGCGGCAACGACGCGGCCGCCCGGGCCGCGGAGGCGCAGGCGCTCCTCGACAGCGCGGGCGTGACGGCCGTCGGCACCCCCTGGGAGGAGTACCTGGGCTGGTACCAGTCGTCCATCGACCAGGGCTGGACCACGGTCGACGACGTGCGGGCGATGTACGACGAGCAGCAGCAGCGGAGCCTCGACTACACCGCGTACGAGGCGACGCAGTTCGCCGTCTGGTACTTCTCGACCGGGCACGACGTCATGGGCCTGTTCTTCGACGTCGACGCGTCGAACCACGTGACGGTGAGCGACTTCGCGCAGCAGCAGTTCGCCTCCTCGGGCAACGGCTACTCCAGCGACCGCGCCGCGACCCTGCAGACCGCCGCGTGGCTCATCGAGCAGGCGCTCACGACGAACGTCGTCATGCCGCAGCCCGGCTTCGTCTCGAACGGGTTCGTGCGCAACACCGACGGGTCGACCGACTACGGGTTCACGGCCTCGCTGGCCGGAGGCTCGGGGAACGTGCACGTCGAGCTCCGCACGGCGGACGGCTCGCCGATGCCCGCCGGGGTCGTGCTCGTGGACGCGCAGGGTCGGGTCGTCGACAGCGTGACGCCGGGCCAGAAGGTGTTCGTCCGCGTCCCCGCCGGGACGAGCGTCGCCGACCTGCCGCAGTTCCAGCTGTGGGGCTCGGCCCAAGGCACGCAGCAGGGCAGCCCGCACTTCTACACCGGCTGGGACCACAACAACCACGGCGAGGGCTCCGTCGATCCGGAGACCGGGCAGTGGACGCCGTCGACCTTCCAGCACTGGTTCATCGGTCTCGGTGAGCTCGACCGCCCGTCGACCGCCTGGGACTGGATCGGTGTGACCCTGGCCGACGAGCCGGAGGCGCCGGTCGACCCGACCGACCCGGTGGACCCGACCGACCCGACCGACCCGACGGACCCGACGGACCCGACCGGCCCGACCGACCCGGTCCAGCCGGTCGACCCCACGGACCCGACCGGCCCGGTCGACCCGACCGACCCGGTGCAGCCGGTCAACCTGACCGACGGCGTCTACGCGGGCCCGACGGGGACGGTCGTCGAGGTGGCCGGCACGGCCGACCCGACGAACCTCGGTCTCACGGACCCGCAGCCGGTCGCGGACGTCGAGCAGGCCGCCCAGCGCGACGCCCTCGCGACGACGGGGACGGACGCGAGCGTCCTCGCCGCCGGAGCGTTCATCGTCCTGGCGGGCACCGGCCTGGTCCTGGCCTCCCGGCGCCGGCGCACCCCTGACGCCCGCTGACCCCGGCGGCTCGGACCGCTCACGTCGCCGACCGGGAACGCCCCGGCCCCGCACCGACACGGTGCGGGGCCGGGGCGTCGTCGTGCTGGTGCCGCGAGCGCGAGCGCGGGCGCCGCCGTGTCGTCGTGCCGGCGGTCCGGACGGGCGGTCGGGTCAGGCGGCCTGGCCCACGCCCGCGAGCAGGCGGTCGAGCGCGGGGCGCGGGTCGGCCCCGGCCGGCAGGTCCTGCGCGACGGCGACGATCGACTCGGCGATGTCGCGCACCTTGACGTTGGCGAGGCTCGACGAGCGGCGCAGGGCCGCGAACGCGGCGTCGGGGGTGACGCGGTAGGCGAGCGCGACGATGCCCTTGGCCTGCTCGATCGCGGCACGGGACTGCGCCCACAGGCCGATCTGCTCGTTCGCCTGGGCCCGTGCGCCGACGCCGACGACGCTCGTCACGTCGAGCACGACGCCCCGGGCGACGGGGGAGCCGGTGGGGTCGGTCCAGGCGACGTCCACGAGCACGATGACCGCGCGCTCCCGGCCGCGGGCGTCCTGCATGACCTGCACCTGGACGGGAGCCTCCCCGGACACCGCGCGCGCGATGGCGGTGAGCGTCTGCTCCCGGTCCTTGCCCGTCGCCCGGTGGTGCCACAGGAGCAGCTCCGTCGTGGGGACGACCTCACCGGGGGCGTAGCCGAAGAGCTCGACGAGCGGGTCCGACCACCACCACGTGTCCTCGAGCGGGTAGTACCGGAACTCCCCGGCGGCGACCGCACCCGGAGAAGCCACCCACGTCGAGAGGACGGCGTTGTCGGCCGAACCGTTCACTTCTGCTCCTTGCGGCCTGGGAGCGGCGTGGAGCCGCTGCATGACTCCGTCGCCCCGGCGCACATGCTCCCGCACCGCGCCCCCGGGCGACGAATCGCGTGCTCAGGGGCGCGGCGGAGCGGTTCGTGCGGGCTACGCGTGGTCCGTGGCTGCTTCCCTCGGCTCCTGGGAGGGGCCGGCCGCGGGGTCGGCGGGGGGCTCGGCCGCCCGCCCCGGGCGCGACGGCACGAGCTTGAGGCCCACCACCGCGGCGATGATCCCGGCGATGAAGACCACCTTGCCCACGCTCACGGACTCGTCGCCCGTGGCGATGGCGTAGGTGACGGTGAGCGCCGCGCCGACCCCGACCCACACCGCGTACGCGGTGCCGATGGGGATGTGCTTGGTCGCCCAGCCGAGGCCGAGCATGCTCAGCGCGAGCGCGACGAAGAAGACGACGGACGGCCCGAGGACGGACAGCCCGTCGGACTTGCCGAGCGCCGTCGCCCAGACGGCCTCGAAGACGGCGCTGACGAGCAGGATGATCCACGGCACGGTCAGCTCACCGCCTTGAGCCCGATGACGGAGCCGACGAGCAGCACGAGCAGGCCGACGCGCGCCACGGTGGCGCGCTCCTTGCCCGTGACGAAGCCCCAGACGACGGTCAGCGTCGCGCCGATCCCCACCCACACCGCGTACGCGGTGCCGGTGGGGAGGGTGGTCATCGCCCAGGCGAGACCGACCATGCTCAGCGACATGGCGACGAAGAAGACGACGGTCGGTCGCCACCTGCGGAAGTTCTCCGACGCTCCGAGCGCGGTGGCCCACACCGCCTCGAGCAGGCCCGAGAGGACCAGGACGAGCCAAGCCATGACAAGAAACCCCTCTGAGTCAGTCTTGTCCGTGCGGGTACTGCTCCCTCGTCCGCAGAGCTACCTCGACGCAACTCTGGTACTAACGTACCACATTTGGACCCGCCAGCCGCCAGCCGCGGCTCACGGTCGTCAGCTCGCGGAACCCCCAGGCACGCAGCTGCGCGATCTCCTCGTGGTCCGTCGCGTCCGTGCCGACCAGGACGCGGTGCACCCCGGCGAGCTCGAGCCACGCCCGGGCCTCGGCCAGCACGCCGGCCAGCAGGGCGTCGTCGTGCCCCGGGCCGGGCGCGAGGTCGACGAGCTCCGCGGTGCCTCCCGTCGCGGCCTGCCGCTCGGCGCGACCGAGGGTCGTGTCGAGCTCGACTTGCGCGGCGGCCTCGCCGCCCCGGTGCGCGGTGAACCGCACGCCCCCGCCGGGGCCGAGCGTGCGGCGCAGGGCGACGTCGTCCGGCACGGGGACCGCGTGGGGGAGCGCCGAGGTCGGGGCGAGCAGCACCGTCTCGGCGTGCTCGCCGGGACGGAAGCCGGCGCGCTCCAGGGCGTCCCGGACGTGCGGCCACTGCTCCGGCACCCCGTAGACGCCTGCGAACGGGAGCTGACCGTCCGCGTACGCGACGCGCACCTGCCACGCCGCGAGCTGCGCGTGGCACGCGGCCGTCAGCGCGTCCGCGGCCGCGCGGGCCTCGGCGGACTGCTCCGGGTCCTCGTCGTCGGGCGGCGTGACGAGGAACCACTGCACGAGGCCGGCGTCGCGGTAGTCGTCGCTCGCCTCCGGCCCGGCCGTGAACCGGTGCAGGTGCGCGGCGCCCACGACCCGGTGCCGGCACTCGACGACGAACGTCGCGCGCTCGACCACCCACGGGTCGACGACGTGCTCGTCGGGCTGGCGCTCCAGGCTCCCGAGCACGCTGTTGACCGAGAGCCGGGCGCCCGGGACGACGGCGGAGAGGTGGGAGTTGACGAGGTCCGTGAGCTGGTCGCGGTCGTCGCGACGGAAGGTCCGGACACGGGGTCGTGCAGACATGCGGCTGCCTCCAGGCAAAGGGATGTGCTGGGGAGGCCGCCACGCGATGCGGTACGCGGGCACCCTAGCAGCCGCGGTCGCCCGTCGTCAGGGGCGCAGCAGCGCCTTGATCGCGCGCCGCTCGTCCATCGCGGCGTAGCCCTCGGCCGCGTCGTCGAGGGACAGCTCGAGGTCGAACACGCGCGCGGGGTCGATGCGCCGCTCCAGCACGAGGTCGACCAGCTCGGGCAGGTACTGGCGCACGGGCGCGGGACCGCCCGACCAGTGCACGTGCCGGTAGAACATGTCGACCGCCGGGAGGTCGACCCCGTGGGGGAGCCCGACGACCCCGACGTGACCGCCCGCGCGGACGGCACCGAGCGCCTGGCTCACGGAGTCCTGGGTCCCCACCGCCTCGACGACGCTGTGCGCGCCGAGCCCGTCGGTCAGGTCGCGGACCCGCTCCACGCCCTCGTCGCCCCGCTCGGCGACGACCTCCGTCGCGCCGAACGCGCGCGCGAGCTCCTGGCGCGGCGCGTGCCGGCTCATCGCGATCACCTGCTCGGCGCCGAGCTGCGCGGCGGCGAGGACCGCGAGCAGCCCGACGGCGCCGTCGCCCACCACGACGACCGTCTTCCCCGGGCCCGCCTCGGCCGCACGGGCGCCGAACCAGCCGGTCCCCAGCACGTCCGACGCCGTGAGCAGGCCGGGCAGGAGGTCGTCGTCGGGGCGCTCGGGCGTCGCGACGAGCGTCCCGTCCGCGAGCGGGACGCGCAGCAGCTCGGCCTGCGCGCCGCGCACGGGCTCGCGGTGGACGCACGACGTCTGGTACCCGGCCCGGCAGATCGGGCACGCGTTGTCGGACGCGAAGAACGACCCGACGACGAGCTGTCCCGGGCGCACGGACCGGACGTCCGCGCCGACCTCCTCGACCGTGCCCACGTACTCGTGCCCCATCGCGACGGGGTGCTCGACCCGGTTGACGCCGCGGTACGTCCACAGGTCCGACCCGCACACGCACGCGGCCTCGACGCGCACGATCGCGTCCGTGGGCGCGAGCAGGCGCGGGTCGTCGCGCTGCTCCACGCGGACGTCGTACGGGGCGTGGATGACGGTCGCGCGCACGGGGGCTCCTCGGGACGGGCGGGGCGAGCGGGTGGTCGGGACGTCGTCGAGCCTACGGCGGCCGGCGGCGCGGGGCCCGCGCGGAGGCGGCGTGCCGGGGTCAGGGGTCGTCGGTCCGCAACGACTGCACGACGCGGGCCTCGTCGTAGGCGAAGACGAGCCGCCGCGTGACGACCTCGTCGGCGACGTCGTCCAGGGTCGTCGAGCGGGCGTAGGCGTGCGCCCGGAGCACCGCGAGCGCGTCGCCGGGCGGCACGCGGAGCTGGGCGGTGACCATGCCGGTCGCCTGGTGCACCTCCGCGCGAGGCGCCCAGACCAGCGAGTCGAGGTCGCCCAGGAGGGAGAGCCCGACGGTGTCCGCGAGGAACTGGACGTCCTCCGGCCCGCGGGCGAGCACGCGCGAGGAGGTGAGCAGGCTGAGCACGCCGATCACCCGCCCGCCCGCGTGCATCGGCACCGCGTGGTAGGTGCCGGAGCCCGTGATCGCCCCGACGGCGTGGGAGAAGACGGGGAAGTCGAGCTCGCCGCGGCCGTCGTCGACCCCGCTGACGACGATGTGGTCCTCGGAGAGGGCGAGCTGGACCGGTCCCTCGCCGAGCACCTCGCCGAGTCCTTCGATGCGGGCCGCGAGGCCGTCCGACGTGGACACGGTGAGCCGGTCGTCCGCCGTCGGCGCGACCGTCAGCGCGGCGCTCCGTGCCCCGAGGACCGTCGCCGACGCCTCGCACAGCCGTGCGGGCAGCGACAGGCCGCCGTCGACCCGGGAGAGCGCGCGCGAGAGGAGCTCCAACAGCTCTGATGCGCCCACCGCGCGTCTCCCTCCACCTCGTCCACGGTCAGTCTCGCAGCGTGCTCCGCACTCGCTCGTCGGCGGGGCCAGGGAGCCGTGGAGAGCGACCGCCGCGGGCGGCACCGGACCGGTTGCAGGAACGTGGCGCCGGACTAGAGTCCCCGGAGTCGAGTCTGGACCTGGCTCACGACCCCGCTGAACGACGACGGAGACGACCCATGTCCGTGGAGAACCCCGCACCGCTGCACCCGATCTCGCTCGGCGACGGCACGACGCCCGGGCAGTTCCGGGTCGACCTCGCGACCGACGTCTGGTGGTGGTCGCCGGAGACGTACCGCCTGCACGGCTTCGAGCCCGGGGAGGTCGTGCCGACGACGTCGCTCGTGCTCGCCCACAAGCACCCCGACGACCGCGACCGCGTCCGCGACCTGCTGGAGCAGGCCCGCGCCGACGGCCTGCCGTTCTCGAGCCTGCACCGGATCATGGACGCACGAGGCGCCGAGCGGTTCCTGGTGCTCGTCGGTGAGGGGCGCCGGGACCGCGACACCGGCCGCCTCGTCGAGCTGGTGGGCAGCTTCGTCGACGTGACGGTCGCCGTCCGGGACCGGGCGGAGGAGCAGGCCGAGCGCCACATCGCGGCCGCGGCCCGGAGCCGCGGAGCCATCGAGCAGGCGAAGGGCGTCGTCGGCGCCGCGCTCGGGGTCGGTGCGGAGCAGGCCTTCGGGCTGCTCAAGCGCGTCTCGAACGACCGCAACGTCCGGCTGCGCGAGCTGGCCCGGCGGGTCGTCGAGGAGGGCACCGCCCCGAGCCCGGACCGGGCCCGGCGCGTGGTGTCCCTCCTGCGGTGAGCCGCGGGACCCGCCCTCCCTGCGCCCCGCCCCGCCGGGGGCGCGTCCGTCAGCGGGACGACCGCGGCAGGGCGGGCGCGACGGCGGCCACGAGCGCGTCGAGCGCGGGGCCGACCTGACGGTCGCGCGGTGCGCCGTAGCCCACCACGACGGCGAGACGGCGGTGGGCCCCGCCGTCCGGGAGCACGGGCCCGGCGGCGTACGCGCCCAGCGGGAGCAGGTCGAGGCCGCGCCGCGCGGCCCGCGCGACGACGTCGTCCTCGTCCGTGCCGGGCGGGAGCTCGAGGACGACCTGGAGCCCGGCGGGCAGGCCGACGAGGCGGCAGCCGGGCAGCCGCGCGGCGACCAGGGCGGCGAGGCGCTCGCGTCTCGCCCGGTGCCGGGCCCGGGCCCGCCGGACCGCACGGTCGTACTCGTGGTCGGCGAGGAACCGGGCGAGGGTGAGCTGACCGAGGGCGTCGGGGGACCCGCCGAGGAGACGGCGCTGCCCGACGACGTCGTCCAGGAGCCGGGGCGGCACGGCGCCCCACGCCAGCCCGACGCCCGGCGCGAGGGCCTTGCTCGCCGTCCCCGCGTAGACGACGTGGTCCGGGTCGAGGGCCTGGAGCGCGCCGACGGCGCGACGGTCGTACCGGAGCTCGCCGTCGTAGTCGTCCTCGACGACCGTCGCCCCGGTCCGCGCCGCCCACGCGACGAGCGCGCCGCGCCGCGCGGGGGAGAGGGGCACGCCCGTGGGGAACTGGTGCGCGGGCGTGAGCAGGACGACGTCCGCGCGCGGGCGACCCGCCGGGTCGTCGAGCGCGCCGACGTCGGCGCCGCCGTCGTCCACGGGGAGGGTGACGACCTCCAGCCCGGCCGCCGCGAGGACGTCGCGGTGGGCCGCGTGCCCGTACTGCTCGACGGCGACGCGGCGCGCCCCACGAGCGACCAGCGCCCGGGCGACGAGGGCCAGCAGGTCGGCGAACCCGTGCGTGACGACGACCCGTTCGACGTCGGTCCGGACGCCCCGCGCGCGGCCCAGGTACGCGGCGAGCGCGTCGCGCAGGGCCTCGACGCCGCGGGGGTCCCCGTAGCCGAGCGCGGCGTCGGGCGCGTCCGTGAGCGCCCGACGGGCTGCGGCGAGCCACGCCCCGCGGGGGAAGCCCGACGGGTCGGGCACGCCCGCACGCAGGTCCAGCGGGCGGCGGGTCGGCACGGGCGGCACCGGCGCGGCGGCCGGCCCGACGGCGCGGTGCGCCACCCAGGTCCCGGCGCCGACGCGGGACTCGAGCCATCCCTCCGCGGCGAGCTGGGCGTAGGCGTCGGCCACGGTGCCCCGCGCGACGCCGAGGTCCGCGGCGAGCGACCGCGCCGCGGGCAGCCGCGTGCCCGCCACGAGCCTCCCCTCGACGACGGCGGTGCGCAGCGCGTCCTGGAGGGACCGCGCCGGACGCGTCGGCGAGAGCGTGAGGTGCAGGTCGAGGGCTCCCGCGAGCGACGGATCGGCCCGAGTTTCTCCCACGACATTGCACTGTAGACCCGGGCCGATGCTCCGTAGCGTGGACGGCATGACGACCACGGACAGCCCGACCACCACCACCGAGGCGCTCGTCGCCGTCCCCGCGCGGTTCGACGTCGAGGCGCTCATGCCCGACTTCTACGCCGTCGTCGCGGCGGTCGACGAGGCGGCGGCCGCCGAGGCGCAGCGCGCCGGGATCTCCCCGGTCCTCGCCGACCTCGTGCGGCTGCGGGCGTCGCAGCTCAACGGCTGCGCGTACTGCGTCGACCTGCACACGCGTACCGCGCGCCGCGCGGGCGCGGACGACCAGCTCCTCCAGGCGGTCGCCGTGTGGCGCGAGTCGGGCTTCTTCACGGCGCGCGAGCGCGCGGCGCTCGCGCTCGCCGAGTCCGTCACGCGGCTCTCGGAGACCCACGTCCCCGACGACGTGGCCGCGGCCGCGCTCGACACGCTCGGCGAGCAGGGCACCGCGGCGGTGCTCGCCGTCGTCGTGTCGATCAACGCGTGGAACGCGCTCGCGGTGACGGCCCGCTGCTGGGCGCCGGAGCGGAGGACGCGCTGACGTCGGGACCGGTCACCGGCGCGCGAGCGTCCGGACGACCGCGGCGACGTCGGCCGGAGCCTCCTCGGCCATGAAGTGGCCGGCCGTCGTCGTGAGGTGCTCGAGGTCGGGCGCCCAGCGCCGCCAGACGCCGGCCGCGTCGTACCCGAGCTGTGCGCCCCAGTCCTGCTGCACCACGGCGACGGGCATCGCGAGCCGGTCGCCCGCGTCGAGCGACGCCTGGTCGTGCTCGACGTCGACCGTCGCGGTCGCGCGGTAGTCGGCCACGATCGAGTCGACCGCGTCGCGGCTCGACGCGAGGTAGTGCGCGCGCACGTCGGCGGGGATCGCGGCCGGGTCCTGCGTCCACGCGTCGAGGAAGGACCCGAAGAACGCGTCGGCGCTGTTCCGGATCATCGTCTCCGGCAGGCCCGGGGGCTGCGCCATGAGGTACAGGTGGAACGCGACGGCCGCGTCCACGCCGTGCAGCACCGCCCACGTGTCGAGCGTGGGCACCACGTCGAGGATGCCGAGGTGGCTCACGCGGTCGGGGTGGTCGAGCGCCGCGCGGAACGCGACGAGCGCGCCGCGGTCGTGACCCACGAGGACGAACCGGTCGACGTCGAGGGCGTCGGCGAGCGCGACGACGTCGGCGCCCAGGGTGCGCTTGGCGTAGACGTCGTGCGTCGTGGCGGCGGGCTTCGCGCTCTCGCCGTAGCCGCGCAGGTCGGGCACGACGACGCGGTGGTCGTGCGCGAGGTCGGTCGCGACGTGGCGCCACATGTGGCGCGTCTGCGGGAAGCCGTGCAGGAGCACGACGGGCGTGCCCTCGCCCGCCGTCTCGGCGCGCAGCGCGACGCCGGGCGCGACCTCGACGGTCCGGGTCTCGAAGCCGGGGATGTGCATGGGGTGTCCTCTCTCGGGGTGGTTCTCGGCCGCGCCGGGGCTGCGCCCGGCCGGCTCGTCGCCATCCTCCGGGCGGCGGATCAGCGTCGGATCAGTGCCCCGGTGCGGCGAGAATGGCGGGGTGGTGGAGCTGCGCGTCGAGGTGCTCGGGCCGGTCCGGATGCTGCGCGACGGCACGGACGTCGACCCGGGCGGCCCGCGCCAGCGCGAGCTCCTCGCGCGTCTGGCCGCCGCCCGCGGTCGCCCGGTGTCGTTCGAGCGGCTCGCGGCGGACCTGTGGGACGACGACGCGAGGCGAGACCCGCGGGACCGGCGCGGCGCGCTCGCGACGTTCGTCGGCGACCTGCGCCGGTGCCTGGAGCCCGACCGCGCCCCGCGCACGCCCCCGCGCGTCCTCGTCACGGCGCACGGCGGCTACGCGCTGCGGCTCCCGGACGACGCGCTCGACGCGGCGCGCCTGGAGGCCGCCGTCGCCCGGGCGACCGCGCCTCCCGGGGCCGGGGACGCGGCGTCGGGCACGACGCGCGCGCTGGCGGACGCCGTCGCCGCCTGGCGCGGCGAGCCGTACGCCGACCTGCCGGAGCGGGACTGGGTGCGGGCCGAGCGCCGGCACCTCGTCGAGGTGCACGCGCGCGCCGTCGAGCTGCTCGCCGAGGCGCTGCTCGGCGAGGGCCGGGCCGCGGAGACGGTCGTCGTGCTCGACGCGCACGCCGCCGCGCACCCGTGGCGCGAGCACGCGTGGGCGCTCCTCGCGCTCGCGCTGTACCGCGACGGCCGACAGACGGACGCGCTCGACGTCCTGCGGCGTGCGCGCCGTCGGCTCGCCGACGAGCTCGGCCTCGACCCGGGCCCCGAGCTCGCCCGGCTCGAACGCGACGTCCTCGGCCAGGCACCCGCGCTCGACGGGCCGACGCCGGGACAGCGCCTCGCCGTCACGGCCCCCACCGGCTCGCGCACGCACCTGCGGTCCACGGTCGACGTCGCGCGCACGCTCGCCATCGCCGGGGGCGACCACCTCGCGACCGCGCAGCAGCAGCGCGTCGCGGCGGCGCTCGCGGCGGAGGCCACCGGCGACCCGCTGCTCGCCGCGCGGACCGTCACCGCGTACGACGTCCCGGCCGTCTGGACGCGGAGCGACGACCCCGTGGCGGCCGACGCGCTCGTCGGCGTCGCGCGGCGGACCCTGGATCGCCTCGGTCCGGGCGCGGCGCCGGTGCTGCGCGCGCGTCTGCTCGCGGTGGCCGGCATCGAGCACCGCGGGACGCGCGACGCGTGGGCGTGGGCCGCGGCGGAGGACGCCGTCGGGATCGCGCGCGACCTTGGCGACCCGGCGACGCTCGCGCTCGCGCTCAACGCGCGGTTCCTCCAGTCCTTCCAGCGGCCGGGCGCCGGTCCCGAGCGGGACCGGACCGGCGCCGAGCTCGTCGCACTGGCCGAGGACCACGACCTCCCGACCTTCGCGATCCTCGGCCACCTGGTCCGGATGCAGGCGGCGGCGGGCGCGGGCCGGTTCGCCGACGCCGACGCCCACGCCGCCGCGGCCGAGGACGTCGCGGCGGGCTACGAGTCGCCCGTGGTCCCGATGCTCACCGCCTGGTACCGGGCGATGCGCGACGCCGAGACCGCCCCTCCCGACGTCGCGGCGCGCGCGTACCGCGCCGCCGACGACCGGCTCGCCGGGGTGCGCATGCCCGGAGTGCGCGACGGGCTGCTCCCGCTCGCGCTCCTCACCGTCCGCGTGCGGCACGGGCGTCCGCTCGCCGGGATCGAGGCCGCCGACCTCGGCCCGTACGCCCCGTGGGCGGAGCCGCTGCTCGTGCTCGACGCGGGCGACCCCGACACCGCGGCCCGGTTCGCGCGCGCGGCGCCCGAGCCGCCCGCCGACCACCTGCGCGAGCTGCTGTGGGCGCTGCGCGCGGAGACCGCCCTGCGGCTCGGCGACAGCGCCCTCGCCGGGCAGGCCCGACGCGCGCTCGCCCGCACCCCCGACGAGCTGGCCGGGGCCGGGTCGGGCCTGGTCTCGCTCGGCCCCGTCCGCGGCTGGCTCGACCGGCTCGACGGGCGGCGCGCGTCGTAGGTGCAGCCGTCCGGGGTGGGCGTGAGGCCGCTCAGCGCTCCGGGAGCAACCCCGCCACGAGCGCGTCGACGACCTCGTCGGTCGGGATGTCGGGGTCGATCGGCGTGGTGAGACGGTCGAGGAGCAGCCCGTCGATCGCGTAGTGGAACAGGGCGATCTCCCGGCGTCCGCCGGGCAGGCCGGCCGACCGGTTGAACGCGACGTCGGCCTCGAATCCCGCGCGCAGCCACGGGCCGAGCACGGCCGCGAGCTCGCCCCGACGGCCGGACTCGAGCCGCAGCTCGAACAGGGCTCGGGTGACGTCGGCGTCGGTCGACAACCGGCGCACGATGTCGCGGAGGTAGTCCGCGAACAGCGCGCGGTCGGGCGTCTGGGCCGCGCGTCGGGCGAGGTCCTCGGGTGCCGGCGCGAGCCGCTCCCCGATGCGCTCGAAGAGCCCCGCGACGAGGGCGTCTCGGCTCCGGAAGTAGTTCGACGTCGTGCCCGTGGGGAGCCCGGCCTCGTCGTCGATCGCGCGGTGCGTCAGGCCGCGCGACCCCTCGCGGGCGAGCACGGCGATCCCGGCGTCCGCCAGGGCGCTGCGCCGTGCGGTGTTCTTCGCCATGCGCCGAGGCTATCGCAACCACTGCACCTGTTGTAGTCTCACCGACAACCACTTCATCTGTAGTTGTCAGGAGACATGATGCGCGAGCTGACCTACTACGTCGCCGTGAGCCTCGACGGGTACATCGCCGGGCCGGGGGGCGAGTTCGACGCCTTCCTCGCCGAGGGCGACCACATGGCGCCCATCTGGTCCCGGTACCGCGGCACGGCGCCGACGGACCTGGCCGAGGCCGCCGGGCTGCCGGTCGCCGACGGCCCCTTCGACACCGTCCTCATGGGCTGGAACACCTACGCCGTCGGCCTCCCCGACCACCACCTGCCGAACCCCTACCGGCACCTGCGACAGATCGTCTTCACCCGCACGCACGAGGCGCCCGAGGGGAGCGAGGGCGTGCTGTTCACCGGCGCCGACCCGGTCGAGACGGTCCGCGCGCTCAAGCGGGAGGACGGCCGGGGGATCTGGCTGTGCGGCGGGGGAGCGCTCGCCACCGTGCTCGTCGACGAGATCGACCGGCTCGCGCTCAAGGTGAACCCGGTGATGCTCGGCGCCGGCGTCCCGCTGTTCGGCGAGCGGGACTACGCGCCCCTCTCCTGGCGATCGACGGGCGCGCAGACGTTCCGCTCCGGCGTCACGCTCGCGGAGTACGCGCGGACGTGAGCGCCGGTCCCGCGGAGACGACCGTGCGCCTAGACGTCGAGCGGGCCCCGCACGACCGAGTCGCCCGAGTGGGAGGGGTCGCCGTCGAAGTGCTCCTCGGAGACGTCGACCACGGGGAACTCGGCGAGGTCCAGGCCGTCGGGCACGTCGAAGCGGCCCTCCGTGCCGTCGAGCACGCCGAGGCTCACGAGGCCGCTCAGGTCCTCCGCGAGCAGCCACACCTCGCGGTACGTGCCGTCGGGCGCCGGCGCGTCGACCGTCACGACGACCTGGCGCCGCCCGTCGGGCCGCTCCTCGACGCGCGCGTCGCCGCTCGCGCCCTGCCAGTCGGGCAGCGGGTCGAGCGTCGCGCTCGCGACCGTCGTCTCGGGCGGCTCGACCTCGCGGCGCTCCCAGAGGACGCCGCCCACGCCGCCGACGACGAGCGCGGCGGCGGCCGCCGCCGCGACCGGGACCCAGACCCGTCGGCGCCGCGACGCGAGCGGCACGACGACGGCCGTGCCGGTCGCGCCGCCGTCCTCCGTCCCAGGCTCGGCCACGCCCTGCGGGAGCGTCGGCGCGGACGGAGCGTCGGTGACCGCCGCGGGGGCGACGACGGGCGGAGCGGCGGCGCTCGTCAGGCCGAGCTCGGCCTGGACCCGCGACCACACCGCGGCGTCGGGGGCGACGAGCTCGTCCGCCGGGTCCGCGCCGTCGAACGCGTCGACGACGCGCGCGAGCCGGGCGACGGCGTCGGCGCACTCCGGGCAGGAGGACAGGTGCGCGCGCGCGTCGTCGTCGAGCACGTCCTCGCCGAGCGCGAGGAGCGCGAGGGTCTCGTCATCGATGTGCTGCACCGTCCACCTCCAATCGGTCGCGCAGCCGGATCAGGCTTCGTCGTACGTGGCTCTTGACCGTACCCAGCGGCAGGCCGAGCTCCTCGGCGATCTGCACGTGCGTCAGGTCGCGGAAGAACGCGAGCTCCAGGATCGTCCGCCCCGGGTCGCCGAGCCGTCGCAGCTCCTCCGTGAGGAGCACGCGGTCGGCGACGCGCCCGACGTCGGTGTCCTCGCTCGCCGCGCGACCCGGGTCCGGGGCGGTCGTGGCCGCGGCCTCCTCCGACCGGCGGACCCGCGAGCGGGCCTCGTGCGCGTCGGCCACCGTGTGCCGGGTGATCCCGACGAGCCAGGCCGGGAGCCGGGCCCGGTCGGGGTCGAACCGGGACCGGCCGCGCCACGCCGCGACGAAGACCTGCTGGGTGACGTCCTCGGCGTCGGCGCGCGTGCCGAGCGAGCGCAGCGCGATCGTGTGCACGAGCGCGGACCAGCGTCGGTAGGCCTCGGCGAGCGCCTGCTCGTCGCCGTCGGCGAAGTCGCGACCGAGGCGCCACAGGTCCGGGTCGGTGGTCCCGGTCTCGGTCACGTTCAGGGCGGGTCCTCGAGGGTCGGCGCCGACCACCCGGGCGGCAGCGGCGAGCGGGTAGCAGCGATCGTAGCGCCCGTGCGGTCCGTCACCGCGCGGGGACCGCGGTCACGACGACGTTGTCCGAGTACGAGCGTCGCTCGGCGTCCCAGCGGCCGCCGCACGTCACGAGGACGAGGCGGCGCTCGCCGTCGCGGTCGAACAGCGCGTCGAGCGGGACCTCGGGCTTCGCGATGCTCCTGATGTCGGTCACTGTGTAGGTGTACGAGGTGCCCGTCGCGTCGACGACGTCGACGCTCGCGCCCGTCGTGATCTCGCGGAGCCGCGCGAACGGCCCGACGCCGTCCGGGTCGTCCACGTGCGCGGCGACCAGGGTCGTCCCGGTGGGGCTCGCCGGGGCCGGGCCGAACCGGTACCAGGCGGCGACGTCCCCGGAGCCCGGCAGCGCCATGCGTCCCTCGGGGTCGACGCCCGCCGCCTCGACGGGCAGGTCGATCCCGAGGTCACCGACGACGACCCGTGCGGGCGCCGGGGGTGGGGGAGCCGGGACGTCCCGGGCCGGGCGCACCGGCACCGGTGCGTCCCGGGCCGGCCCGGGCGTCCCCGCGGTCTCCTCCCCGCCCTGGTGGGGGGCCGGGGTGGGGAGGGGGTCGGCCGTCGGTCCGAGGAGTCCGTCGGTCGACCCGTCGGCGGACGGCAGGGAGCATCCGCCGACGACCGCTGCGGTGACGAGCACCGCCCCCAGGAGGGTCCGGAGGCCGGCCCGGGGGGGGGGGGGGGGGGGGGGGGGGGGGGGGGGGGGGGGGGGGGGGGGGGGGGGGGGGGGGGGGGGGGGGGGG